>JBDLTN010000001.1:0-50381 GCA_039805785.1 Pseudomonadota bacterium
TTTTCCATTTCTCTAACACCATTTACATGCCCACCACTTTTAAAGTGTTGAGTAAAGTTTGGAACTGCTCTGCGATCGCCTATACCTTGCATAGCTGCATCATTTACAGCGCCGCCATCAGCATAATAATTGCCCATTAAAATAGCTGCTGGTGAGCCTGATTTACATTTGCGTTTCATTGTAATCTCCTTCAAGATTTTGTAGTTGTTGACTTCTTAAATATTGAACTTCTTTTAATAGTTGATCCTTTTCCTTATTCAAGTGATCTAGTTCAATTTTTTTATCTTCGAGCTGCGCTTTTATTGAGTCAGATTGTTCTTTTTGTTTTAGTTTCATTTCTTCTAAAGCAAAGTCCGTCTGAACTTTTTGTTCTTCCAATGCAATTTTAAGTTTATCTACTTCTATGCGTTGCATTGCCACATCTGCTTTACGTATGCTGTCTTCATTCATGACAACAGCAGGGTCAAGTTGAGGCGGAGGTGATCCCGCTGAATTTTGCATTTGTTGCAAATGTTGTTGAGCTACTTGTGCAGCAGCAACAGCGATTTGATTTTGCATTTCAGGTGGAATTTGTGAAGGATCAGTTGGCATTTCAAAGCCTAATTGCATTTGCATATCAACAAGCATTTTGAGGGCTTTGTGCTCTTGGATATGCGCAGCAGCTGCCGCTTGTACTTGAGGAGGATTATTAGTGTCAGAAACAATAAGGCTATGAACTAACATGTGCGCGTCATGATCTTGCGGCAGGCTTGCAGCAATAGGCTTCCCAGTTAACAACATCTGATTTTCTGTAATCGGATCACCACTAAATGGTGGCTGATCTTGATTAGGAGCAGGTAATAATTGGTTTATATCTTCAGGAGATAAACCCATATTCTTGTAAAAATACTCAAATGCAAAACGCATATTATGAATATCAGGCTGGCTTTTAGCTTGATTCAAAATAATTTCAGATTGCATAAAGCGATATGTACTATTTTGCAAAGAAGGATCGCTAGCAGGCACTACAAGAATATGATCTAAGAAATCTTCTTTCATGATTACATGATCGCCACCAGGAACCTTGAACGGATATGGTTCGCCTTGCGGTAACCAATCAGCAAAACGGTCATTAAATAGCATTAATTCTTGTTGGAATGATTCATGAAACCCTTGCAAGATTGCATTAGGAATCTTTTGCATACTTTCAAGCATAGCAAGCACAGAACCCATAGGAGCACGTGGGGTCATTTCTGCTACTTTTTGATTAATGATGGCTGATGGTTTGCGTATCGAATCTTCAATACGGTTTAACAAGTCCGTTAAAGCTGGGGAAGGCTCTTTATACGGCAAAGACTGGATTGTTTGATCAATAGGCAATCCACCAGTTTGCAATGGAACATACTCGCCAGGAGCTGGGCGAAGATTGTTGTTCTCTATTCTTATACCAGCTGCATACACACCACCTGGGAAGTTTGCATAGGTTCCTGTATTAATTAATTGCCGTGTAATTGCTGTAGCTGATTTAGCTAGATTACCAGCATAGTTAACCATTCCGTAACCTTCACCATCTAAGGAAGGCAATAACGAATAGTTAACAAAATATTCTTTTTTCTTTTTAAGGAAATCGTCTTTTTCCCAATTACGACGAATAGATAAAACATTACCTGTGTTAGAATCCAACGTTATAATATAAGGCATTGGAATATCAAACTGAGGCGCCAATGGATCCTCAGGAATGTAATAGTCCACATGACATTCATATAAAATATAACTTGTATTTAGATTTTCTGTATCCGAAGTTTCGGACTCTACACCTGAAATGTTATTTAATTGTGCTTGAATTACTTGTTCGGAATGTGCGCTGCCGTCATCTTCAGAGATTTCAATATCTCTATAAATGCCTGACATCTTTCTTATTTTAAGATCGCGAGCAGAAATGTGCAGAATATGCGTTTTACGCGGAGCAGTTAAATGCGTTGCAAAATCCCTGTTAACGATAAAATCCTCAGGCCTAATAAACATAGACGTAGGTCGGCCTAAAGAAGGATCAATGTAGACTTTTTTATAACAACTACCGCATAGGATAGCCCATAACAATGTTCTACGACTTTCCTTTTTAAATTCTTGCGCAATTTGCGTTAAGTAAAAATTAAAAAAAGCTTTTTTACGGTAAGCACGATCTTTCAACTCGTCCGTTGCTTCTCCACGAATTACACAGTCAGCCATTCCTTCAGTAGGCAACAATGATGATATTGCACTTGCTACTAAATCTAATGCTGATTCAAATAATGCTGTTGAATAAACTGTAGATGCGCCAGTAAAGGGTAAATCATCTTCTTGCGCTGAGCTTATGTCTAAACCTAGTAACTCTATAGTCTCGGCAACTGCTTCAAAGAATGGCTCTTGAGATTGCTTATCTTCATCAATTGCACTTTTTAACGAATAACCTATCTTATTAACTACATGAATCGGCAAAACACTTGCTAAGTTTTGGTCGTGATCTTCTGGATTAATTTGCAAGTCTTCATGCGGAGTAGGCACTTTACCAATATACGCTGATCCATCAGGAAATTTAACTAACTCAGTACCATTTTCAACTGTTGCATAAGGAGTATCAATTGGCATGTCGCCTTCAGCAGGCGTTATATAACCTTCTTGATGTAACGGCGCTGGTAAATTCATCCATACTTATGCATTAAGCTAATATTAGCCAGTTTAAATAAAAAATTACTTAATGTCGAAGATAATTGTAATTAAATTTTAAAAAAAGTGTAATTAATGCAATAATAGTTTATTAGCAACTTTAAGAGATAATTTATGGATACACACGATCAACATATTATGGTTAGAACTGAGGCGCTTAAAATAGCTATGAGGTTTGCATCAGGTAATATGTCTGAAAAAACTTGGGCTATGTCTACGAATGCAGAGCAGATTGAAACTTTGCAAGAAATATATGCATTAGCTAATCTTAATTTTGAATACATCATGACTGGCAAAACGCCTATATGAAATATACAGAAGAACAAATAATACAAATCAAGTTAGATTATCCAGATACGACTGAGGAATCTATTAAAGATATGATTTATGCTTTCTTGTCTAAAGCATTACCTGGCCATAAATGCATTACTTTTTTAAAAGATGATGAAGAATTTTATCTTTGGCAGATTGTCGGAAAATATGGAAGAATTGGAGATTTAATAAAGATCGATGATGATACAAGAGTCGAATGTCACAAGAATGATGAAATGGGATCACGTATTACTCTTCATCGTGTTGAAGATATTTTAGCTTATCTTAAAGAGTTTAAAATTATTTTCACAAAAAACACTGCTAATATAAAACATCAACTATACGGTGATGTAACTGGCAATGGAGATTTATTTTTAATGCCTAATGCACCTGTAACTATTGAAGAAGCAATAAAACTCTTAAAGATTCCAAAAAATGTTATTGAAAGAAAAGATTGGCACAAAGGATTGTCCAAATTAACTTTCTTAGAATCTAATAGCAACAAACGGTTATATACTTTGGATGCTATCCGAGAACTTTTTAAGACAATTCTTTATACAATGCATTGTTGTTCACAATCGAACATTTGTCCAAACTGAACTACAATTAATAATAAGATTTTTGTCCTCTTTATTAAAAATGGTTGGTTCACTTTATGAATTAGAGAAGAACAAATATATGATGTGATAAAGCGATTAGAAAGTAGTAGTCATGACAAAATTAGAATCTAAGAATATACAAGACCCAAAACCATTATTCGAACCTGAAATATGGTATCGGGAGAACAATAGGGGGATATGGGTAGAGATGACGTATCAGGAATATATAGAAAGATGGCAACAAGAACAAAAGATAACTAAAAACAATAATGAGTAATTTAATAATAAGGTTTCTGTTGCTTCCAAACTTCAGTTTTTTGAGGCAACATATCTTGTTTGTTATATACCCAACCGCTTTGCTTTAAGCTAATCAAGGCTTGAGACATTGAGTCAATAACGTCTGCACTATCACCTTTTGGAAAGAACTCAGCTGCTTCTAAAAGTATTTCTGCATCTTCAGTTAAGAACTCGCATTTAGGCTGTATAGTTGGAAGCCAGACTAAGCCATTCTCTATGATATGTGATATTAAACGCGTTCGTCCGATCTTATCGCCATGACGATTAGGATTAAATAACATTACGGGCAGATTTGCTGCCATCAAGTCTTGGTGCAATGAATATCCATTTACTTTACCTTCAATTAGAATCATATCAGGTGCATTACGACCTATTATTGGATCATCTATATAAACATCGTCATAATTTGCAGCTAAGCGAACAGCCATCTTACGTAAATCTGGATATTCTACTTTTTCTCTAAACACAGAAAGCAGAATGATGTTTTTAATACCGCCTTTGTCTTCAAACACACCCCAAGTTGTACATGCACTAAAACAACTATTTACATTACTTGTTAATGCAGTATCCCATGATTGCAAAACAAACTCTAATTCTGGTAAATCTTTTTCCTTCCAGACTTGGAACCAATCACGTTGCAATATACCACCACCAGCTGGTGCAGGTCGTTGCTGTAATTGCCCAGAAATACGATAACTATCGTGCTTGAAACCAGCTTTAATATCGTCTAATTCTTTTTTGCCTATACCAGCTTCCCATAGTAATTCTTTATCTTTTAAGCGTGGGTCACGCCATTTATGCACACCACTAGAAGGCAAAGGAATAGTAATGCATCGATTACTTTTTTCAAATTCCATAGGCAAACGTAAATGCACCCAGTTATCATCATCTTTGTTTAAGATATGACCAGATAGATCATGACTGTGGGTTCTTTGTTGAATAACTAAACGCCGCCCCGTCTTGAAATTACAAAAGCGGGTGGTCATTACGTAATCCCACCAGTCATTCACAGCTACTCGTGTTACTTCAGATTCTACATCAGTTACCGAGTTAGCATCGTCTGAGATGATTAAATCACCACCTAAACCTGTGTTAGAACCTCCTACAGAGGATGCAATACGATATCCATTATGGTTGTTATCAAATCTTAATTTGTTGTTAACATCTCGCATTAACGAGAATTTTGTTCCCCATAGCTTTTGATACCATGGTGATAGTATCAAGCGACGGCATGCCACACTATCCTTTGCAGACAAGGTTTGAGCGTAAGAACTATACAAGAACCTTAATGATGGGTCTTTTATCCACAAATAAGCTGGATAACAAACACCAGTTATTAAACTTTTGCCACAACGAGGTGGGAGGTTAATAATTAAATTCCGAATTTCAAGTTTATGTAAAGCTTCAAGATGTTCGGTCATTGCACGAACATGCCAACCATTTATAAAGTCTTTGCCTTCAATATGTTTCCAGGCTCGCTCTACAAAATTGTAAAATGAATGTTCGGCATATTCTTTCTCTGCAAGTTCTTCATCAGTTAAAATGCTTTCGACTAATAAATGCTTCCGAAATAATGTGCTGTATCTGCTAGCCAATGAATATATTAAATAAGAAAATTTAAAATATTATATCTTTATAAATAAATTATTTGTAACAAAAAATTAGTATGCAAATGATAGTTATTATCCAGGTTAGGGTCATAAATATAATCATGGCATTCGCGAATCTAGAATTCTAATGAATTAATATAATAGCCATCAGACTTTGGTAGATTTTTTTTAAATTCATCCAGAGTAACACCGTTTGATTTATTGAATTCGCCCGCTTCTTTTAATTCAGCAAAATATTTTTCATTTTGTTCTTTAAATTCTGCTAATTTGCCTGATTCTTTTAATTCAGCAATAAATTTTCTATATAATTCTAAAACAGTCATATCATTCTCTATTCAATTAAATTGATATCTGTATCCAAATTAACATCGTCAACAGTAACATTACTATCTGGATTTTCACCCTTTAATTCAACGGGTGTTTCAGTTGATTCTTGGGCTTTCATAGAATCAGTTACAAACTTACCTTGTATTAAATCATCTATATCTTTTAGATAAAAATATAAGTTCCTTCCAATTAAAACAGAGGGCAAGTCTTTATATTTTTTTATTCTTTTACGCCCTCTAAGCGTAATAGGTGATATACCTAAACGCTTTGCTGCTTCTTCTACAGTTAATAATGGGCTATTTAAAGTTATCATGAGATAAAACACTTAAAGTTTTAATTAGTTTTTGAATGTCTTCAACTTTCCAAGCAACAATCCTTGCGCCTATCTTTATAGGTTTAGGAAATTGCCCTGATTCAACACCATTCCACCAAGTTGATTTACTTACAGGGATTAAATTTAAAACAGTGGATAAGCGAATAAACCCAGTCTCAGGCAGTATGTTTTTTTTCATTAAAACTCCTATTGTTTCTGTTGAACTGCAATCCATTCACCAGTAGTTGCATCTTTAACATAAGTTTTACCTTCATGAACAAATTGTGGCTGCTGCATCTTCACCTTGTTTAAATCTGACTTATGAAAATATCTATGATTATCAATTTTAACAAATGGCAAATCTTTAAATTTTTTAAGCTTGTGCACTCTACAGCCAAGAAATTGAGCAGCTGCACTCACCCGTAATAAATCAGGGTCAATATTATTCTGCTGTTCCGTTAATATCTTAACCAAATCATCTTTTCGGAAATAAATTCTATGTCCAATTTTAACAGGAACTAACTTGCACCATTTATTTACTTTGCGAAGCCTTAAAACATTTTCATTGATCCCTAAGAAAACCGCAGCTTCTTTGATATTTAACATATCATGTATTAAATCTTGTTTTTTGACATCGTCATCTATCATTTTTTGTAAATCTTCCATTCGGAGATAAATTCTATGCTCAATTCTAACAGGAACTAATTTCCCATCCGATTGCATAATGCGAGATCGAACACCCATTGCTGATATATTAAGTAATTTAGCCGCTTCTTTGATGGTTACTAAATTTAAATCACTAGGAATAGGATTCAACGATTTACGTAAATTTTCTTTTGAAAAATATAATTTCCCATTAACCTTAATTGGCGCTAAAAATTGCCATTTCCTACTCTTTTTACGCATTAATAAGTTAGCAACTGTTATACCCAAGAATGCAGCAGCTGCTTTAGAATCTAATAATGTATCTTCCATAATATAATTACTCTTTTTTGTAACCAACACAGTATACTCTATCCTGGGTGAGTTTCACTAAATTGAAATTTAATTGCTTAATGTTTAACTTCAGATTCACTTTGCTTTTGAACTTGATACATTAAAAAGTCTTCTGGCATTTTAAGAATTTGTTTTTGCCAATCGGGCATATCTGCAAATGCTGGGTGCTCTGCTATAAAATTTGCCAACGCCAACCATGTTCTAAATGCATCTTCACCCGATATTGGCTTATGCTGATTATGTCGGTCAAATGTATTTAGAGTAAATTTCATATGTTCATCATCAATTTTAATACCTCGCATCACTAGTACAATATCAGATAAATCATCTCGAATTGTTTGCTCTTCTTTAGTCATAATTTCCTCTTAATGTTTAGTGATAGATCCTAATGGATGAGCTGAGTGCGATATTTCATCAAATTTATCAAGAATTTCATCAAATTTATCAAGAGCAGCATTTATAATAGCCTTGGAATGTTCAGAAAAATTTGAATATTTAGGATCAGCAATTAACATAACGCATAATGCTAAGAACATTTTCATTACATCTTCGTCTTTTGCATCTTCAGTGCCATTTATATGGTCAAATGTAGATACTCGAGTAGTAAAGTCATTTTTATTGTTTTCATCAACTATAGCTTCAACTAATAAAGAATGAGTTTTTTTTGCGTCAAATTCCTTATCAAGAACACTGATCGGTTCTTTAATTTTTTTTACTATCATGTTTTTTTACAATCTCTTCTATAAAAGCTTCATACTTCTCAATTGGTGCTAAAATTATTTGTTTACACTCATCAGGCAAGTCGGCATACGCAGGATCATTTAATATGCTCATACATAAACTGATAAACATTTTTGTTAGTTCGTGTGGTGATACTGGCTCATCATTATTTAAATGATTGTATGTTCGGAGTCTGGCAGACATCGTCTTTTTATTGTTTTTATCAAGAAAGGCAGTTTCAAAAATTAACGAACTACTTTTTGCTTCTTCAAACTCTTTATCAAGAGATTCCGTTCCTGGTATTATACTATCTAATATCATTATTGGTTGACCTGCTTACTTTTTATCTCATAAACTATATTATTATAAATTCTCATAGGAACACAATGGCTCTTTTTAATAAACCTATAACCGTAGTAACAAAACCTTTTGTAAAAGACGAAGTATTAGCCGATATTAAATCTTTATTAGATACACAGTTTGCTTCTTATAAGTATTTAGAATTTACCAATAAACCTTGGGATTTATTAATTATACGTAGCGTGCCAAGAACCGTAGTTTTAAAGATGGGTAAGTTAGGCTTGCATGAAAGCACAAAGGAATTAACTGTACAAGAAATATTCGCTATTACAGTTCTTTCACCAGATGATACTATCACGGAAGAAGTAGAGAAGTCCGCCTTGGGATGGACTAAGACACATCTTATAGTAAGTGATGCAGCTACAGTAAAGAGAAAACTTTTGGAAGCTTAATATGACACACCGACAATTTTTTTCTGCGTCACCTAAATTTGATTTTCACACGCCAGTGGTAGACATAAGAAGCATAAATCTTTTCAGCAGCAATAAGGAAGTGCTAGATAAACAATTAATCATACAAGAGATAAAGGCTGAGTTATCATGGGGTTATTATCAACTTGCCGAACCACCATTTACAGTTATCGAACCACACGATATACCTGATGTGGATTTAATCTTAATACGCACTGTTGCTCAAGATTATCAGTTTACACATTCATCTAATGATATTCACACTATCTATGAAAATATTAATCCAATCCCTATACAAAAAGTTTATAGTATAAATATTTTGTCATATGGAGAAAAAAGAGATGAATCAATGGATTGCGATAGAAACTGGGCTACAAAACATTTAATAGTAGATAACGCTGTCGCTTTAAGGACATATCTAATAAATGAGTTTTATATAGAAGACGTAATAGAGATAGAAGAAAAAATTAAATGAACATTGAGAAAGAAATTATATGACTGATAACAAATATGATGAAAAATTGGCTAAACTTTTAGATAAACTTGAAGCGGAAATAAGAGATAAATTATTAGCGGCTAAAGAAACCATTCAAGCTACTATGGATAGTTTAGATATAAGCTTACAACCTGATCAGATTTATGCATTTCAAGCAGTAGATAAGGATGTATTTTATAACTACATAGATGCTATTAAAACTGTTTTAAAATATGAGGCAAAAGAATGGCATGTAGTAGAGCAATTAGTTACACACCCTAATCATTCAATATATTATCATGTAGCTAGACATGACTTTTCAGCAGGAGCTGAACACCAACCTATAGAAGGTCTAACACAATGTGTGTTTGCTTTTATTCAACAGACTGAAGGCGCAAATGATTTACATCTCATTTTGAATCACCCTCCATTCGCTTTATCGCCCAAAGACTAACCGCCATTAGAAAAATAAATGATAAAGTACAAATAACTGCAATCAAGGTGCCTTACTCCTCTGGAATGATACATATTATAAACAGGTATAAGGCACCAAATGTAAACATAGAGCCAATAAAAGATAACATTTTTAATTCCTTTGTTTCTTAATCATCCATCATATCCTTACACATACATCTACCAATACAGACAGTTCCAAAACCCACTAATCCATATATCATTCCAAAAATGGCACTTGATAGTGAAGGAGAATTTATATCAGTAAATAGAACCATAAATAATATATATATTGAAGCCGCAGCGCTAACACCCGATATACCCATTAAGATGCCGAATATAATATTAACAGTTCTGAACTTCATTTAACCCATCTAATGTCTTATTCGATTATTTAATATACAACAAATATCAATGCAATCAATAGGTTAAATGAATAATAATTTTAACTATCACATAAAATGATGGTATAGTTGATGTTCTGTAATCTGGTCATGTAAGAATTTCCTTACTGATTGATATGCTTTTACTTCATTTTCGTTAAGATCGGTATATTTCAATTTAGCCCTTAGGTCATCATCAAGGTCTTTTAAAATAGCTAACAACTTGTCAGCCACTAACATTAATTTAGCGAGCTCCATATCCCCTGAAACTTGATCACTAAATGTATATTTTATTTCCATGTTCTCACCGTATTTAACCTTAATGTACCGTATGAATGTTTAGCCCAATTACCAGCTGTATCAGGCAATGGAGTAGCTCCTAGTCTCTTGAGCAACTCTTGCTTTGCACTATTATTATCTGCGTCTAGATCAGCATCTAATGCAGCTTGGATTTCTTCTAATGTAAATGTTCTTTTCTTGGTCTTAGCACTTGTCATCTAGCTATCTCCTGTTGTTTACGTAATGCTTCTGCTAACGGTTCAATATCTGCTGCTTCTATCAATCCTTTATGTCCTGAATACATTCCCATCAATGCTGTTCCTTCTTCAATAGAAGTCTCCCCTGTCAGAGTATCGACAATAGTTTGTTGCGACTGATATTTAAGTTCTGTTAACGATTCAATGTTATTAACCAGTTGAGCATTAGCAAAGGTAGTAGGTTTAGGATCGGGAAGGATTCTACTTACTATCCATTTCATTAGCTCTATGTCATGTTTCTTTCTAGCGTGGGTCATTAACATACTTAAAAACTCAGGCACGTGCTCATTAATGAACTCCCTATGCCTACGGATTGCGCCCAAACTAACGCCAGACATAAATTTCTTACCCTTACGAACTTGGCTAAGACCAGTAAAACGGCCTTTTTCATCGCGATATTCAGGGCTATCAATTATTTTTTCTTCCACGAGCACTTTAGTAAGCAAAGCAGTTTTTTCATCAGCATTCAATTGGGTATTTTCAACTTGTTGTTCAGTATCTCTAATAATGTGGACATCTACAACAATATCATTGATAGGTCTTTGTTCGATGTCGGCTAATGTACGTAGGGCATCATTTATATGCTTATTATATTTAGATATTGAGGAGTCTATAGCAACAGTGATTGTTTGTGGATAATCAGGATGTGAATAGTAATTGATTTTCTTTTGCCAATGACCTGTTTTAATCCATTTTGTATATTCTAAGTACTTTATAAGCTCATGCGAAGTAATCTTTAATTCGTCAGACAAATTGATACCTCATTTAATTATGTTGCGGAATATACAAATTAATATAGTACGTGAATTAAAGAGAAGTAAAAACAAAAAAGTTAAAGTCAACCCTATAACTCGAGCACCTTAAAATTGATTTGAGTTTTAGGGATATGGGTATCAATAAATTATTGGGCGATATGGCGAAGATTAGCGCGATATCGCCAACATAGAGATGTGTTTATATAGATGGGTAATGGGTTTAACCCATTGGCATATCATAATACGAGAATCATTCTTGTTTTTTCCTATTGTTTGAATTCTTTTTTTTATGTATAAAATAATCAAGACGAGGGAAACAACTGTTAACGAAGGAAAATGAAAATGCAAAGTTTTATCAATTTATTTAATGCGATTGAAGAAGATGACAGAGACGCAGTGAAGAACTATATAGCCGCTGGCGGAAATGTAAATGTTATAAGGACGTACGACTGGCAAAATGCTTTACATGTAGCGGCTACGTATAACCGTTTATATATAGCTGGATTATTATTAAAAGCTGGCTGTGATACCACTGTTAAAGATGAGACAGATGCTACCCCTTTAGAACTTGCAGAATACTTAGGTCATATTTTGACTGCTAATCTTATAGGACAAAATCAAGTTCAAATATAATTGGAGGAAAATGAAAATGGATATAGAACACCTTATAGCATTTGAATTAATGCAAGAAGAAAAAAAATTAGCAAAAATTTATTCACAGCTTGGTACCGATGAAGAATGGATAGAATTACATGCTGCGGTTTTTTACGGCTTATACCGAATAGTAGAAAAGTGTATTGCATATGGTGCAAATATAAATTTACAAAACGCCATGGGTAATACTGCCTTACACATAGCATGTTTCATGAGGCGTACATTGATTATAGAATTACTTTTGAGAAATGGCGCTGATGAAACAATTAAAAATAATAAAGGTTATTTACCCGAAGATAGATTGGCGAATGTCGCTAATAACAATTAAAGCTCATAGAGTGATGGGAATAAAAAATGAATGAACGGAAAATGTTAATGATTTTAAATAGACCAAAAGGATTCAGAGCCTTGCAAACCATTCAATTAATATTTGGTGGTGTATTGGTACTTTGTGCCGTGATGTTAATAATTGGCGCTTTTAGATAGGAGATATGAAAATGGATATATTCGATTCAGTAATCAATAATGATATTGAAGCAATTAAAAAATATATAGCTGATGGCAATGATATTAATGTTACGGATACTTTTGGCAATAGCTTATTACATTATGCTAGTTATAGAGGAAATCATCCATTAATCCATTTATTATTTGATGCTGGCATAAATGTAAATGCGCG
Organism: Pseudomonadota bacterium; assembly: GCA_039805785.1. Lineage (GTDB taxonomy): Bacteria > Pseudomonadota > Gammaproteobacteria > Diplorickettsiales > Diplorickettsiaceae > Aquirickettsiella. Next base: position 12,565 of record JBDLTN010000001.1, read on the forward strand.
TAGTATCCTGGGAAGTACTGCTTTGTTTACAGCAGTTCTCAAAAATGATCGAGCAACGGTTCAATTATTAACAGCCATTGGCTTAAATATTAATCATATTAATGACGATCACGGCGGCACTCTCTTACATTTGTTCGCAGCTTTGGGTCGTTTGGATTGTGTACAAACATTGTTAGAGATAGGAATAGATACAACTATTCTTAACCTAAAGGGTAAAAAGGCAATCGACTGTGTACCTGAAGGATATAATGCAATAATAAGATTATTAGAAGCGCACGAAGCTAAGACTGGCGCAACTCATTAACAAACAACATTACATTTAAGGAATAACAACAATGAATAAATTATTAATTATATTAACTATTACAACAATTCTAATCGCATCAGATGCGGACACATTTAATAATGAAATATTTGATCGTCCTACCTATAGCTTTTCTGGTGATCACAACGTATTTCCTTCTTCATTTAAACTAAATGATCAGCACGGTATGTTTCCATCTTCATTTAAGCTAAAGGGTAATCATGCTTTGTTTAGCACTCGATCAAAAGAAACAATTGTTGTTGATAAACAGCCTGACGATTTAGCTAAAAATAGGAGTGAGAAATGATGAATGACAAAGAAAAAACTGAAATAGATTTGGCTAATCAACTAAATATCATAAATGAACTTGTGCTTGAGTCCATAACTAATCTGCGAGAGTTACAAAAGTTTCGTGTAAAATTGATGATATTAAGAATTTCAGAATGGGTTTGTCTAGGCACAATCGCGTTGTACACAATTAAACTAATCATAATAGCTTTTGGGCTTGCATAAGGGGAGATATGAAATGCATAAAATAAATGAGCAATTAACAGAGTTAACGCAAGCGCTTGGAAAAATGACTGACATTATCAATGAAATGGTAGAAATCATTGCTAATGATTATGGAATTCCTGTTGATAAAACAGAACCGTTGCCTGAATGGATAATAGAAAAAAAGACCATACATGGAGCTGAACCCTATATATTCGGCACTTCTTTTAAAGAAAGTAAAGATTATTTAAACTATTTCGCTAAATCGATTTTAACAGGGCAAGACTCTAGATTAAAAAGTGCTGTTTTAACTGAGGACGGTACTTATTTAATAGCCCGCACTGATACTCAATATTCTGGCCGCGATCTAATCGCAGCACCTTTTGATACAAACAGTGAACATTACTATATGAAGGTGCAAACAAAATGAATAATTTAGCAACTAACATATCTAACAACGTAGAAGCATTAAAGGCAAAACGTTTTGAGTTGATGAATGAAATGTTCGATGCAATTGAACACGATGATGTAGAGACTATTACTAAGCTAATTTGTAATGGTTTAGATATTAACGGTCGTGGACGTGATGGACAAACTCCCTTACATGTAGCTGCAAGGAACAATAACATTTTTATTGTAGATTTACTTATTGGGTTAGGGGCAAATCCTAATTTAGAAGACATAGATGAGGTATCACCATTCCATGAATCAATAATTAATGGACACTTAGAATGTATTAAAACACTTAGAAAAGCAGGCGGTGAAATATGAATATTAAATGGGCAATAGAAATGTATAAAACCGTTTTGTTAACACAAGCGGCATATATTCCTATCTTAATAGATAGAACGCCTTTAGGCATGATCGTAGCTAAGGCTTATGAGGAATTTAAAAACACATAAAGTTTATAATGAATTTAATGGGGGGGGTAGTGCGACCTAAGGTATAAGCCGCACTACCAATGTTAACCTATAAACAAAATGAGTGTTTTATTTATGTTGTGACCAATGAATAAAAATCACTTTTGTAATATAGAAATCTTTTCCAAAAAAAACAATACTTTTTTTTAAAAAACAAAAAAAATATTTATGGCGCTAAATTCTACATAATTTGAACTATTAAGTATTACTTACAAGTTGTGAGTTGTAATTTATATCTTGCTCTACCACCTGAGCTATTGGGGAAGTGATTTTTTTTGTAACACACTCTATTTGATCCCACCAAGGTTTAGTTGTAATGATTTTATTTTCAATCAAGATATTAACAGCTTCTTGATAAGAGCCAGCCACAGCATAGGTTACTAAACAATCTCCACACCATCTTTTAAATATCTCTTGGGATTCTTGCAGTGGTTTTTTACCATTCTTAATTTCTAATGCAAAAGATGGATTCCCTAAAAAGACATAATCAGCAACACCAGCAAATTTACCCATGTTACGTTGCCTTGCACCCCATAATTGCTTGCCTTTGCTACTTCCTTCATTAGATACATGAAACCAAACATGTCTGCATTTTCCAGTAAGGGTCATTTCTTTCAAGTATGCAGCTAAATAAATACAAATAGATTCTTCTGGCTTAGGCACATAATTTAACGTGCATCCACGAAGAAAATTAAACAAATAATTTAACATTTAGATAAAAAGAGTTGCAATTTATATTAATTTTGTGCTAAACAAAAAACTCAATCAAGTTCATTAGGTAAAAGGAGAAAATTATGAACGCTAAATTAATACTCGCCACACTGGCTACAACTATGATACATGGCGCTAGCAACATACAAGATAATATATGGTTCATAGTAAATGAGCGCAATAAGTCTTTGACGCGCCCTACCCATACATTTGATGGCCAACCAAATATTATGCAAACAGTAAATCCAAAAGTTTCCGATGGTGATTTGGCAAAATTACCAATGGTAATATCATCTGAATTTTTCCAATCTGTAGAATCATTAGACGCGCTAGATGAAGCTATAGCTTCGGATGCCCCAAAAGCTGCTGCAACATCAGTTAATAACACTGCGGCTGACGCATCGCCTGGCACGGATGTTGACTCATCACCAGCTAAAGAAACCGAACGACCAGAATAACTTTATTTAGATATCATAATTGTGATCGCAACTCACATTTTATGATATCTTTTTTATACCAAATGTACAGACCAATCTACTTATCAGAAATTAAATTGTTTCTTTTAATAAATCTGTCAATCGTTCCAAAAGAAACCCCTAATTTAGTAGCTATCTTGTACTTGCTATGTTTTTTCTTAAGCAGTAATTGGATATATTCTTTATCAAGTATACTTTTACACTTATGCGCTGTAGAGATTTTATGTTTACGCATGCCTTTATAAATAACAATGTAACTTGTACCTAATTCAGCAGCGATTTCGTGAATACTCATCCCTTTATTTCTTAAAACTTTTATTTTTAAAGCTAAATCTGGAATCGATGGGTGCTTCCCCTTTTGACGTATTGGTATTCCAAAAAAACAAAAATAACTTGAAATGCGAGCCACGTGCGTATTGTAAATTGCCGCAATCTTTTTTAAAGAAAGACCCTGTTCGTACAAATTAATTAATTCATATTTTAACTTTTGCTGGTCACTAGATGATAATTTAGCAGACAAACTATTTGGTGATTTTAAAGGCCCAGGCGCACGCAAAGGAATGCCGCAAGCCAATAATCTACTTCTAATCGCAAAACTACTAACAAAAAGAATTTCTGACATCTTATTAAGACTTAACTTTTGATCTACATATAAAGTTTGCAATGTTTTTTTATCTAAAAAAATTTTACTGGCCATTCTCAATATTATTCATATAATTTATTTATTTATAATGATAGTGCCCCCGCTAACCCCTGACAAGCCATAATTATTTCAATATTAATAATTAACAAAATCTTTTCTTGTTTTTCCTATTGTTCGAATTGATTTAATGATGTATATTAAAGCTGATAATAAGAGGCAATAAACAAATGAATATTTTTTACGCGGTTAAAGATAATAATATCAAAGCAGTCAAAAGATACATAGCCGATGATGGAGATGTTAATGCTCAAGATAATTATGGCGCTACCGTTTTGAAGATTGCAGTACACTATAACTATACAGGTATAGCTCAATTACTGATAAAAGCTGGCGCTGATGTTAATGCTAAAGATAATTTTTGGAATACCTTTTTAATATTGGCAACTACAAAGGGACAAACCGAAATAGTTCAACTACTTATCAATGCAGGCGCTGATGTACATGCTACAGATAATTACGGGGCTACCCCTTTAATATGGGCTGCCCGAAAGGGTAATACAGATATAGCCCAACTACTTATTGATGCTGGCGCCGACGTTAATGCTAAAGATAGTGGCGGGGATACCCCTTTAATAGGGGCGGCTATAAGAGGATATGCAGAAACAGTTCAATTACTCATCAATGAAGGTGCTGACATTAATGCTACAGATCAGGATGGGGATACTGCTTTAATATTGGCAACTATAAAGGGACAAACCGAAATAGTTCAATTACTTAAAAAACATGGAGATAGAGAATGAACATTTTTGATGCAGTGCTTAAAAACGATATCGGAGCAGTTAAACAATATATTGCGGATGGCGCTGATATTAATACTAAAACTAATAGTGACAATACAGGTTTAATATTGGCGGCCTATGAAGGTTACACAGATATAGTTCAACTACTTATTGATGCTGGCGCTGACGTTAATGCTAAAAATAATAACGGTAATACTGCTTTAATCTCGACGGTCTATGAAGGTTACAAAGATATAACCCACCTACTCATCAATGCAGGGGCAGATGTTAATGCTATAGGTAATGAGGGCTATACAGCTTTGCATTGGGCTGCTCGAAAGGGTCATACCGATATAGTTCAACTACTCATAAATGCAGGTGCAGATATTAATGCTAAAGATAGTAATGGAAATACTCCTTTTATGTGGGTTGCCCACAATGGGTATACAAATATAGTGCAACTACTTATCGATGCAGGCGCTGACGTCAATAATAAAAATGAAGACGGGGATACCGCTTTAATATTGACGGCATATAGAGGACATACAGAAACAGTTCAATTACTTATCGATGCAGGCGCTGACGTCAATAATAAAAATGAATTTGACAGCACTGCTTTAATATGGGCGGCTAAAAAAGATTTCCCAGATATAGTTCAACTTCTTAAAGAACATGGAGCTAGAGAATGAACATTTTTGATGCAGTGCTTAAGAATGATATCGAAGCAGTTAAACAATATATTGCGGATAGCGCCGATATTAATGCTAAAAATAATAAGGGCAATACAGCTTTAATATTGGCTGCCTATGAGGGTTACGCAGATATAGTTCAACTACTTATCAATGCTAATGCTGACGTTAATGCTAAAAATAATAACGGTAGCACTGCTTTAATATTGGCTGTCAGTGAAGGGAACAAAAATATAGTTCAACTACTTATCAATGGCAATGCTGATCTTAATGCTTACAATAAATTTGGTAGCAATGCTTTAATATTAGCGACTTATAACCACTGTACAGAAACAGTGCTGCAACTACTTATTAATGCTAAGGCTGACGTCAATGCTAAAAATAAAGACGGGTATACTGCTCTAGATAAAACTTTCTTAAATGGCCAGTTGGAAATCGCTCAAATGCTTATCGACGCTGGAGCCGATTTTCATGAAACAAACTTAGCTGAATACATGAAAAAAAATGGAGTCATACAATGAATTTAATGAGCGATTCAATCAAACATATCGCGGTAGCTTTAAGCAAAGCTCAATCTAAAATACCTATTGTAAAAAAAAATACTCAGGGTCACGGATATAAATATGCAAACATTGCCGAAATTTTACTTAGTATAAGTGAGCCTTTACGAGAAGCCGAATTAACTATGACTCAGTTGGGTTCTTTTAATGAAAAAGGCGAACCGATTTTAGTAACTCTTCTTATGCATAGTAGCGGTGAATGGCTAAACTCCGTTCTTTTATTAAAATCTCAAACATCCGCACGCACCAATGAAATGCAAGCTTTAGGTTCAGGATTTACTTATTTAAGAAGGTATGCCATGAGCGCGATGTTTGGTATAGCTCAAGAAGATGATGACGGAGAAAAAGCCTCTCCTAATCCTCAAACTAAAGATAATAAGCCTAAGCCTGCATCAAATCATGATGAGAATAATTTTGCATCGACTTGGGTTAAACGTTTAGAAAAATTATGTGAAGACCACGGAATAGATGTGAAAGAATTTGCAAATACTCATAATGTAAGGTCAAAAGATATAGAAACTGTTAAATATGCAGTAGAACATTTTGACTCATTGCGGAATAAACCGTAAACAGCATTTGGGATCATTGATACATTCGGGAAAAAAGATTAATGAACATTTTTGATGCAATTGAATCTAATAACATTAAGGCAATTACACAATACATAAATAAAGGAGAAACCTTAGATATTAAAAATAAATATCTTGAAAATACACCTTTGCACTTTGCATGTTTGAAAGGAAACTTAAAAATTGTTTCAATGTTAATAAAAGCTGGTGCAAAAATTAATATTAAAAATTATATTTCTAAAAAACCAATAACGTATGCTATATCTGAAAATCATATTCGTATTGTTAAATTGCTTTTAAAGCAAGGTGCAATTATATCTCATAGAGATATATTAGCCTGTAATGAATTTCATCTGAGAAATGATCAAAAATTGCTTAAACTTTTATGTAAAAAATATTTAAAACAACGAAATATTAAAAATAAGGAAAAAGTTTGAATTAATTAATCATTTTTTGAGATACTTTTTAATATAATTTTGCATATACCTTACAATTGCTGGCATCGCATTTTCTTTAGAAAATTCTGTAGTTGCGCCATTTTTTAATAAAGTGCGCATTATAGCCTGATATGCTTTTAACCTTTTTGAATCATATGTATCAAGTGCAATCATTAAAGGTGTCTGACCATTTCTACATTGCAAATTAACATCAGCACCTTTTTTTACAAGATAAGCGACAACTTTATAATCACCAAACCAAACGGCAGTATGCAAGGCACTCCATCCATTTTTTGCTTGTGGCAAATTAATGTCAGCACCTTTTGATAACAAAATACTTAAGGCTTTAGTATTGTTACAACAAGCAGCTACATGTAAACATCCCTGTCCATTTCTATTAAGAATGTTAAGATCATCAAGGGGGTTTATAAGATTTTTTAATAAATCCATATCATTACTAGTGATGCTGCTAAATATTGTTGGAAATAAATTGTGTATTGGGGCTTGATCTTTCTTTGATAAGGGTTGATCACGATGCGTAATTATTCCAACCATATATCGTAACTCGGCATCTTTCCTTAATTCTTCTATTTCTTCTTTGGAAAGGGCAGACAAATCCCCATACCGATAATCTTTCATTTATATATATCTTTCTAAATATTGTGCGGCTCTAAAATGTTTATATTCTTTAGCAATTGCCAAAGGAGTATTTTGTTTTTTATTTTTAAGATACATATCAATACCAGCATCCACTAATAATTTAACTACCGCAATATCACCATGTACTAACATCGCGCAATGCAATGCATTATCTCCCTTGTCGTTAATAATATTTACATCAGCGTGATTTTCTAGCAGTAATTTAATTTGATCTATTCGTGAATTCATAATACAAGCAAATTGCAACGGCGTGTAACCTCCAAAACTTTGAACGTTTGGCAAAGCTCCTGCTTTCAATAATTCCTTCATAATTTCATATCCCTTATTAGGGTGAGAAGTCAAAACACATAAATGCAAAGGAGTGCATAAATTAGAGCCCGAGCGTTGATTAGTATCTATGCCTTTATTAATAAAAAAATGTGCAATTTCAAAATTACCATTTTCAATACTAGTGCTTAATAAAGTATTGCCATGGTCATTTTCCACATTTAAATCAAAATCTGGCTCTCCTTTTAAACATTCAGCTGCAATAGAAATATCATTTAAACGAGCAGCTAAAAACATTTTTCCAATATTACTCATATTGAGTGCCCCTAAAGCATTGAATTTATTTATTTTACATTAATATATATTAATTGTTTAATCCAAACAAGTGGTTAAATAGTATGGGAGAAATGGCAGAAAACTTGGGCTTAGCCGCAATTCGAGTAGCAGATTAATTAGGTAAAATTTGCGATTATTTTTACCTATTGTGTAATTTGTTTTTATGTGATTATCTAATTATAGAAACGCATGAGTAACGTTTTAATGTCGGAAGCATTTTTTTATACGTATGCCGATCCTACCGCCTGGGAAAATTTTAAATACATTTCCGTAATGGCATTTAATGGGATAGATGCCCAATTTTTTCTAAACCTTCACAATTACATTTTAAGCATAAAAATACGATTATTTTGCTTGGAAACCAATATAAGGACACCTAAATGAAACATTTTATTAAATCTTTAGCAGTATCACCCCTAACTAATAAATTATTCATTGCAATGATTGCAATGTTTATTGCGTTACTTGGTTTAACCGTAGCTATATCTAATGAACTCAATAATTTACGTATTGAAATTGAATTATGCAAACATCAAATAGCTAATTTAGTAAATGATTTAGATTTAGGCGAAATGGAACAAGGTGATTACGAGATGGAATCAACTTTGACAGCATAAATAAATTCACTAAAACGCTATGTATACGAACTGACAACACTGACACTGTCAACACAACGTCTGCACTGTCAGTGCGTCAGTACGAACTTTTTACCAAACTTTAAATAACCGAATTCGGTTTAGGAATGCCGAATTCGGTTTTACACTTTTATTAGTTATTCATTCTAATCAAATTTTTAAAATCTATGACTTTGCTATCTAAAACACCTAAAGTATCTAAAGTTGCTTAATCATAAGCGCAATAATATTTGTCTTTCTCTGGAGTTATCCACATATAAATATTACTTACTAAGTGATAAAATTACGAATTAAACTTCTTTTGATTTTTTTTTACAAAAAGCATAAAAAAAAAGTAAGAAACGCTGGATTTTATCCCAATCATCACTTACTCTTTTTTATTAGAGATCTTCAATCCCATTGAAGGAAATCTTTTAACTAAAAATCTACCCCCTGAAAGGAAGATATTTAAGCTAGAAAAACATTTACGTTTTCATTTGAAATATGTGACATATTGGTAAAAATGTCAACTCTAAACGTAAATGTTTTCCTTTAATAAAGAATAATATGTAAGGAAACATTGATGAAAAAACTTGATAAACCTACCCTTGTCTTACAAGCTATACATAGCCAAACTGGCAATCAATCGAATATATCTTTTGAACAAAACGGTTGTATTTGGACTGTGTTATCAAGAGCACATATTGCTAGTTTAGTGAAATGTTCAATCAAAACTGTTGGAAGAGCATTGACTAATTTAACAGAAGCTAAACTTTTATTTATCAAACCCTATTACTCACCATCTAAGACATTTCCAACTAATGCTTATTCAATTTGTCCCACGGCAATAGAGCGATTAAAGAGCCTTATGACTAAAAAAACAAAGATTAAAGGCTATGTTAAACGAGGGTCAATTTTTAAGAATGTCCCGCGTGAGACAACAAAAAATAAAAAAACTACTCCAAACCGTTTGTCAAAGCCATGTTTAAGTGAGACAAATTTCAAAAAATGTCCTTTATCTATATATAAAGATTATAAATCTAATAAATCTAATAAATCTAATTTTCAAAATAAATTTTTGTCTCAAGAAGGCAATAAGGAAGTTCCTTTAGTCGCTAAATTGTATGAACAATGCAAATTAACATTAGGCGAGCATAGAGTGCCTTATTTAAACGCTGGTGTGGCAAGATTTTTGCACGCTGCATACAAGAAGCTCGGAAGTTGTGAGCACGCTTTTAGAAAGTTCTTAGAGGATACGCTTAAGCGTAAATGGCTGACTTCGCAGAAATGGTTCAACCTATGCTGGCTGTTAAAATTTAAAAATATGGATAAAATTTTAAACCAGCAATTGTTAGATTTTGACGCAAAGGTTACCGAGATCGTAACTATAGGCACAGAATTAAAGGATAAAGCGCTTAAACGGTTAAGCGAAATTGGGTCTTATTTTTTTAAAAACAATCAAGAATACCCACGTTGGGCTACCCCAGAAGAAATTAACTCTCATCAAGAAATGCTAGCCACAGGTAATATGCCTATTTTGATAGCAAACCGATTAAAACATAAAGATATAGCCATTTGTAAAGATGATAAAGCGCCCAAAACCACGACTTATCCACAGAAATTGTGGATAACTAACGATTTTACTGAAAAAACTAATTATGTTATTAATTGCTAATTAACTTAAAAATAAATAGGAATGAATATTTTTGATGCAGCTAAAAATAATGATGTAGAAGCAATTGAAAAAGGGGTTAATTCTGTTAATAATAACAAACAAATTGCTTTAATATGGGCTGCATATAGCGGTTATACAGATATAGTTCAATTGCTTATCAATGCTGGTGCTGATATAAATGCTACAGATGGATTTGGAAATTATGCTTTAATCCAAGCGGCTAATTTCGGAAATGCAGAAACAGTTCAATTTCTCCTTAATGCTGGAGCTGATATTAACGCTAAGGATAATTACCATAATACCGCATTGATATGGGCTGCTCATAAAGGTTACACAGATATAGCCCAACTACTCATCAATGCAGGTGCTGATGTTAATGCTAAAGATAATTTGGGCAATACTGCTTTAATATGGGCTACTCACAAGGGACATACAGATATAGTTCAATTGCTCATCAATGCTAATGCTGACGTTAATGCTAAAGATCAAGAGGGAGATACTCCGTTAATATGGGCTGCTACAAATGGACATACAGATATAGTTCAACTACTTATCAATGCAGGTGGTGATGTTAATGCTAAAGATCAGGATGGGGATACTGCTTTAATATGGGCAACTATAAAGGGACAAACCGAAATAGTTCAACTTCTTAAAGAACATGGAGCTAGAAAATGAATATTTTTGATGCAATTGAAGATAAGGACATTGAATTTGTTAAACAATACATCGCTGCTGATAATGATATTAATGTCGTAGATGAAGACGGCGCTAGCTGTCTTCTATATTCAATAAGATTTAATTGTAAAAAAATAGCTAAATTACTTCTTGAAGCTGGCATAAATATTGATATAAAAGATAAATATGGCAAAAATGCTTTGTATTATGCCAAATTCTTTGATAATAAAGATATTGTAGAGTTACTTACACCTAAATCTTTACCAAAAGTAAATACCGCCGAAGAACTGCGTAAGAAACAAATCGAAAAACTTGGAAAACTTATGTCTAAATCTTCAAATTTGGACTTTACTACAAAAGTAATACATGGATATCTGGAATTAATTGAAATACTCAAGAATCAATAATTCTTAATCTGTTTTTTGTTTTTTGATAATCACATTATATTGCGAATTGATTTTGCGTTTTAAATTATTTCGTGATACATAACTTATTCCATCAAACCAACCATTTATACTGCGAGGCATTTCAGCTGAATCAATTGAATCAAGATACTTTTTTAAAAAATCAAATACATCTTTTAAACAACATAAATCGGTTTCATCATTGTCAGCTTCAAATAAAAGTTTTTGATAAAAAGCATTGGGCACAAGAAAAGCAGTCAGTAAATCTCTAACTTGCTTAATTTCAACAAACACTGATTCAGGCTTTAAATAACAATTAAAAATATTCTTTTCTAAGCCAGCAAATTCTTTTTTTAAATTAACTACTGAACTTTTTAAATCTAAATATTTTTGATTATCCATTTATTATTATCTACCTTTTGCAAAAATTAAGGCCAAACTACAAAATAATATAAATAAGGCTGCTATATCGTCAATCAATACTTCGGTATATTGATATTGAACAGCCGCAAAAAAAGCACTTAAAGCCACATACGTACTCTTTAGTTTTAAACGCCTAATTACATGTTCTTTAAAAGACTTAAACCCTTTAGATTTTTGTTTAGGCATATATTGCACTTTCTTATAACAATACATTGGCTTATAATTGAAGCTAACACTTCAATACCTTTTTATTTTAATAAAAGTTAAATTAACTGTCATTAAATAAATCAAAAATATAAACTCATAATCTAAAATACAGTTTATAATATTTCTTTTCTTGCCTAAAGTTTTAATTGTTTGTATTATGCTTATAACCTTTAATAACGTGGAATTTAATTAATGGATATTTTCAAAGCAGCAGAAGCCAATGACATTGAAGCGGTTAAATTACTAATTAAGAATGGGGCAGATCTTAATAACCGACCAGAGTTGCCTTTAATAACAGCTATAGAATTAAATAACTTTGATATGGTCAAATTACTTGTGGAAAATGGCGCAAATGTTCATCTGTGGGACAATTACGACAGGCCACCTGTGCATGTAGCTTGCGATAACAAAAACTTACAAATTTTAAAGTTCCTTGTAGAGAATGGCGCTGATATCGATACTCAACAAGAAGAATCTGACGATTATTTAATACATGTAGCGGCAGATAAAGGTAGTTGCGAAATAGCTGAATTCATTTTAGATGAATTTGATAAACTTAATGTTCACAGATATTCAATTATAAATGTAACTAATAATGATGGGGAAACACCATTACATAGGGCAGCTGCGGGAGATGATAATAACCCAATGATTGAATGGTTAATTAAAAATGGCGCTAACATAAATAGAAAAGATGATTATGGCAACACGCCTATTCAAGAGGCTGAGGAATGGGACAATTTTAAGAACGTTGAAATTCTTAAAAAACATGGTGCTACTTAATCAACGGCAAAATATAAAGAATCTAAATATGTTTTATATAATTTCATTAGTAATTTTAATATTATTACTGCTAACATCAAGCATCAGTCATTTAGCAGCAGCTATAATATTGGGTGTTGGCACAGTGATTTATGACAAATATGAAGGCAATAAATACAATTTTTAATGCCTTCATATTAAACTTATCAATCTTGTAATCCTAATCTTCGTGAAGTTCGATCACTAGCAGTGCGGATCTCTTTAAATATATTATCTATTAAACGCGTTTGCACTTTGGGAGATTTAGCCACCATCGCTTTGTCAATCGCACTTAACAATTTTTGATTTGTAAATCCTTTTGCGCCAGCCACTACAAGTGCATGGCTAAATGCCAACGGCACTAACTGTCCTAAACCATAACCAGTTGCTAATGCTGCTACACCTGCACCATATTTTTTTATTAAATCAATTACATTTTGTGTATGGGCTGTATGAGATGAATTATATAATTGTGCTAATTCTCTTTTTTGATCTCCGATAATGTCCATTGTTTTCACAAATAAATTCTTTGTTTGGGGATTTTTAATAGTTTTTAACAATTCTTTTTGAACAGATGGGTCTAATCTGGAATATTGAGTGTAAGCAGTTGCAATATTAAAACGACCTTGGTTTTTACCCAAATCGGTCATAAAAGTTTCTAATAATTTTGGTTGATCATGCGCTGGCAGTCCACGACGCACTACTCGTAAAGCTTTAGGATCAGATCGCAGTAAGTCAAAAGCTTTTTCATCAGTTTCTGATCCTGTTATTCTAGCAACATATTTTGCTAAACCTTCTTCTTTGTCTTTGTATATTGCCCATAATTTACGAGCTGATTTAGCTGCTTTTGCTTGTTCAGCGGTTCCATGAGTTTCAATAAATGATAATCTTAACTTAGATAAATTTTTGTGACGTTCAGAAGCCGCTAAAGACTCAGCTGTATTTTCACCGACAGGAGATTTTAAAGCTTTAGATTCTGTAAGTGCTTTTTCGCGCAATTCATTTAAATGTTTTAGTCCAATTTTTGGTTCTTTACCTTGTATTTTATCAATGAAATCATTGTCGTAACCCATTTTTTTAAAATTATCGATTTGATTTTTAGTTAAATGCAATGTAGGTGCAAACCCTCTTTTTAAATCTGATAATAATTTACCATCAGCTGTTTTATCCCAATCTAATTTTTTGGCATCAGTAAGATGAAGTGACCTTTCATGCTCTAAATTTGAAGCTAAATTAGAAACGTCAATAGTTTCTTTATTTTCAAGGGCTTTTGCCTCACGCGGCGCAAATATTTTTTGTTTTTGTGCAAAGGCGTTACTGACTTTGTCATCATATTTATTAGCGCCTTTTTTAGCTAAATGGTAAGCTGGATTTTTTACAACTTCTGCCAAATCTTCTTCAGAAATGCCCAAATTACGGGCTAAAGCCATTTCCTTGTTTTTATAGTACTTCCCATAAGTCCCCATAGCTCCAGGCCACTTACTTAAAACTGATTCTGCATATGCAGGCATAGTGACTTCAGAAACACTGCCTGCACTTACTGGAATACCTAAATCAGTTTGTGCTTTATATTTTTGAGGACTAAATGATAAGCTTTTACCAATGCCTTCTAAAACAGATTGTTTAGGACCTTCTTTAAAACCATGTTTTAGTACATCGGAAGTTAATTTAGCGGAACCACTTCCCAATTTTCTGCCAGTTATCCCACCTAATAAACTAGAACCAAATGCACCCAAAGCACTAGGATTTTCATTAGATTCAATATAATCTTGTAATGCTGCTGTTGATCCTACATTACTGGCAATATTGGCTGTATTTAATTTTGCAGGTTCTGCCACAATTCCAGCCATTCCTTTTAAATGACGTCCTAAGGCAGTTGCCCCAGTTAATCCTTTTGCTGCTAAACCAATTCCAGCACTGGCAGGCATGTCCCCTAGTTCTTGAATAATTGCGGAAGTTATTCTTTCTGATCGGTTACGTGGTTTAGTATAACCAGCTGTGGCTTGATCAATACCTTCATTAATATTTTGTCGCATGCGTTTAAATCTATAGTCCGAACCTGATTTTTTAAAAGCAAAATTAGCTCCTTCTCTTATAGGTGCGCTAACTATATCAAGTAGACCAAAAGTACCAGCTAAAGCATCTTTTGCGCCTCTTGCTAATCCTCTCTTATTCAATTGCACCCAATTCTCTTCATCAGAATCGTTTTTACTAATTTTAGCATTGCCAGTTTTGCGACGTTCTAATTCAGCTCTTGCCTGTTCAGGAGTTGTATTTAGCAGTGAATTTTTGCGTCTTAGCAATTCAGCTTTTGCTTGTTCAGGCGTAATTGTCATTGTGCTGCAATCCTTTCTAATTCTTCATTTGAAAGTGATGTAATATCTTGATGCCCAATGTTTTGATTTTGCTCATCTTCTTCTGGTTTTTCAAAACGTTCTGTTCTAATTGGTAAACCTTCTTTGTCTAAAATAATCTGTCCTTTTTTATTTACTTTGATACCTTTTTGTTGCTCAATATTTTCTGTGGTTTCACCATTACGCAATAAAAGATTTATATCATCTTGTAATACTTCAACGGCCTCTTTGATCCATCTACTGGCAATATTTTTGTTAGTGTCTAAACTATGAGAAATTCCAGGTTTACTTTCTTTAATCATATCAACTGTTTTTTGTGCACGTGGTAATCCTTCAACCCCTTTTTGTAAATCTATAGCTATTTTTTTGGAAGCAGTTTCGATAATATCTGCATCATTAGACTTAAAGAATTGTTTCATTGGGCCAATAATAGTTCCGCCACCTTTTTCTTTAATAAGGTCTACAAGTTCTTTCATCCCATCAATAACATTTAAATTATTAGTCATACGAGACAAAGCTTCCGTCTTAGTTTCTTGATGTTTATTTTTCAATTCGTCAAGTTGGGCTTGTTTGTATTCCATATCTAAAATTGCCTTAGGAGAAGCGCCCAATGAATTTTTTAACCTTTTAATTTCATTTTCTTCTTTTTTCAAAGTTTCCATCGCACTGTTATGACGACGAGATTCAGAATTAGCTGCATATTTTTGAGTATAATCACCAATTAACTGTTGTTGATGTTGGCGGCTCTGATTCATAGCAGCGTACAAATTAGCAGCTTTTTCACGAGAAGCTAACATAGTATCTCTATGTTTCATCATATTTTCTTCAGCAACTATAGCGCCTTTACCTACGTTAGTAAGAGGGTCTTCACGGTTATTAGCTAGCATTTGCGCTGAAACATGCTGTACCCAGTTTTGAATTGGATCAATCCTATGATTTCTAAATCCAGTCGTTAAATCCTCAATTTCTTGATCATATTTTTGCGGCTGAACACTATCTGCAAATTGTTTATACTCATTAACAGCTGTGTTTACCAAACCTTCAGGAGTGGCATATTTATTGTTTACACTACCACCCTTCTTAAATGGTGCCGGTTGATTTTGTAATCCAAATACTTGCCCCAATAGACCTGGAACCACATTATAAGGGCTTGGTGGATTTGGTGCAGGCCCACGATTGGCATTTACTTGCATAGAACTAGTAGATGGGATACCTGCAACAGTATCAGCATATCGACCTAATCTAACGTGCGGTTCCATTTTAGATTCGAGATAAGCTAGTTGTTTAGCATTCATTTCATTTTGAAGTTGTTGTTGGTGTTGTGTAGCAAATTGGCTAACAGCAGCAATATCATGTTTTTTAGACTCTTTTTGAATTAGTCCAAGATTCCTGCGCGCTTCAGCATTACGCACATGTGCTTCTTGTTGTGCCTTAGCAGCGTTCCCAGCAATTTGCGCGGCCTGCATCTGCCTTTCATTTTGCTCTCCGGCACGATTCATAGCCCCTTCGTGTCCTTGATGTAATAATTTAGCAATGTCACGATTAAGCTGTTGTTGTGTTTTTTGTGCAAATCTATTTAATTCGTTTTGACGCGCTCCACTATGATAAGCACCAGTCGCTGCATATTGCCCTTTAACATGCGGCATTATATCTTCTAGGAAATTTGTTTGTGCTTCTTGCCTTAATGCATCAATAACATCTTTGTTATATTTATTCATGTAAGGATCAGACAATTGATATGTTGGCGTTAAACCTGATTGTAAATGTCCTCTAATTTCTTTAGGCAAATTAAGTCTTTGAGCTTCTTCTAATTGAGATTGGGCATGTTCAAACGCACCTTCATCAGAATCAATATTTCTCTGCATCATTCGTTGAGCTTGCTCATGCAATGGATTCATTGGAGCTACACGACCATGTTGTTCGCCTAATTTTGCTTTTTTCAGAGGAATGCTCGCTCGATTTAATAAAGATTCTTCAGGAGAAAGATTTTCTTCATGCAACATGTATCCATTGTCTGCATTTGCGTAAGGATTCATGTCAGGCAGAACTTGCTGTTGCTCCATTAAATTAGCAGCTGTATCTATAGGATTAGCAGCAGTTGGTGCGGGTGCACCAGGTCTTGGAGGTAGATGACCTTTATCTCTTAATATTTGCACTGCACCATGCATTAATTTATTAAAAGCTCCCCTAGGTGCTCCCGGTTGTTGCTGTGGTGTTAAATTATTGGCAGCTTCAAAGGCATTCTTGAATTCGGTCTGAAATTTCTGAAGTCTAGCTTTGTCTCCACTACCCATGCCAGTTGTATCAAAACTTGGCATTGAATTGGTAGGATTAGCTTGGTAAGCAGCCAGATCATTTAAATAATTTTTGAAACGAACTTTGTCTCCACTACCCATCCCAGTTGTATCAAAACTTGGCATCTGAAAAGGCCTTGCAGAAGTAACAACAGGAATTTGCTGAGGCGCTCCAGCATAGGCTGCTTCAGACTGCATTTGTAATGATTTTTGAAAATTGCTGACACGCTGCCTTTGCGCATCATTCATGCCACTTGTATCTAAATTAGGCAAAGGATATGTATTTGGATTGGCTTGATATTTCACTAAATCATCTAAATATCGGCTAACTCTTAATCTTTGCGCATCATTCATGCCCCTTGTATCTAAATTAGGGAGACCAGGTTGCTGCTGCCCAGCATAAACAGCTTCAGAATGTAACGGTGCGCTATTTGGCTGTCTAAATAAATTTTCTAAATTTTTAACTTGTGCTGTAGAGAGAGATCCAGTGTTAATTAAATTGTCACTTGCCCCTAATACAGCACCTGGTTTATTTGCAACTTGATTATAAATATTTTCTGCAATAGACCGTTTAACCCCAGTATTAGCCATAATTTGATCTACCGATAAGGCTGGCGCAGAACCCGTAGCTTGTTGCTGAACCTGAGGTTGCTGCTGAGGTTGACCTGCATAAGCACCCCCTGGCTGTAAAGATTGAGCTTGTAATGCGGCTAATTGCTGTAAAGGATCGTTTTGATTGTTAGTTTGATCAGCATAATGCATTTGAGAACGTACTGGAGGTCGCGCATCCCTTAAATTCTCTAACGCATCGTATTCATTTAATGGGTAATATTTATTAATATCTTGTTCTTGCTGAGCAAAATTTTGTCGTTCTTGTCTTTGTTGCGTTTCAAATTGATGTTGTTGATCCACTAATTCATTTAATTGGGGATACTGGTATATAATCCTTTGTCTAAATTCATCCACATCTGCACGAGGAGGATTAGGAATACCAGTAGCTGATTCAAATATTTTCCTAGCCAAAACCTCATCGTTCCGTGCTCGTTCTAATTCTGCTGGTGTAAATAGAACTTTTTCAGACGTACCAGTAATAGAAAGCGGAATAGCATAGGGCTTATCTAATTTTTGTGCTTGTGCTTCTAATGCTGCTTTTTGTCTACGCACTCCCTCCAATGCTTCAGGACTTAAACCATATGGATGTTGAATTTGATGCGATAATGCTTCTAATCTACGAATTAAAGCTTCTTTTACTTGCGCATACCATTTAGGCGTACCTGCAAAATTTACATCTTGACCTGTCCAATCAACTGCTGGAATTTGCATATTAACCTCTCATATTTAAATATTGTAAAGGACTTTTAGCCTTAGGAGGCAACCCAGAGCCGTTACTGTTTTTATGTATTCTTAAATTTTCTACCATCTGTGATAACATCTTTGAACCTTTAGCATTTGATCCTCTGCCAAGTATAGCTACTGTCACTGGATCAAATTTATATTCTTCGTTAGATAATCTTACAGGTATTTGAGGTGAACGAGATACGGTTCTTGCTTCAATTTCTAAATAGGCATTTTTGGGGACACTTCTTTTAACTAAAGTCTCAAATTGTTTCAATATATTGCCTCCAGCGCTACTTGAGCCATCTCCAAACATACCAGTCGACGATGCATCGATGATATGAGAACCTTCGGGAACCATAGTTTCAATTAAATCATCTTGGCCTTTGCCTCTACCCTTTACTAAAGCACCTTTCTTGTAAGAAGAAACATTTTTTTGCTTTCCATTTACACGACCGCCATATGCGTAACCTTCATTTTCATCATCTAAAAATGGGGCTGAGCTATACGCTCCATATTTAGACAAAGTAGGGTCTTGATTATAATATTCTGGGTTTGCTCTTCGTTGTTTAACTGGAATAGGCTGCCAATCTTTATTAAAGCCCAGCTCATTGCGTTGTTCATTTATGCGATCTTCAGCTCTTTGCGCAGCTTTTTGATCCTGCTTGTATTTTTTTTGTGAACCTAAATATGCCAAACCAGCCATCATACCTGGCACAGCCAAACCTGACATTCCACTGCCAGCAGCTGCCGCACCCGCACCAGCTGCTCCTTTAGCCGCAAGTGCTCCAAAAGGTGTCGAAAGAGTCTTTGCAGCAGTTCCAGCTGCACCAGCAGTTCCAGCTGCCCCAGCTGTTCCCGCAGCTCCAGAAGTTAGGCCTAAACCACTACCGAGGCTCCCTAACATACCCATAGTAGATAATGGACCAGTAAAGAATTGGCCCCCCATATTGGCTATGTTAGAACCTAATAAACTGGTAGCATTTGTACCAATGCTGCCCGCTAATCCTGGCGCAAACTGGGCTAAACCACCACCGATTCCACTAACAATCGCAGCCCTACCAGTATGGCTTAATCCTTTTCGCAACGCTTTGCCGCCTTTTTCCCCAGTTAAGATTCCAGCTACAGCACGCCCTGCACCTGCACCCAACGGGCCTCCCAAAAGAGCTCCGCCCACTGAACCAGCAATTTTAACTACATTCTTAAACACCTTTTTAAAAATACCAAATTGTAACAATTTAGTATGAGGGTTGATTGAAGGCCCATTACGTAATTCAATTAAAAATGCAGCCAAATCATATGGAATCCATGCTAATTTAGTATCTCCACCTTCTCCTAAATCTTCCAAACGCTTAATATCTTTACTAGATTTTTCAGCAGGGGTTTCAAGATAAGGCAATGTATCTTTTGCAGATAATCTATATGCTTTATTAGTTTTTTTAGAAACCTTACCATCTGCTTCTAAATCATTTTGAACATAATGGAAAATTGCCCTAACTTCAGGAATTTTAATAATATCGGTTAAACGCGAATATTCTCTTACACCTGTACTTGGATCAATACTAGGGCCTCCTTGCAAGTTATCTAGACCTTCTAATTCACCAACTGTAAAATGGCAAAGTAACATTTTAGATTTATTAGTCATATTGCGTTTAACCATATTAGCCTTCTTTCTTATGCATATTCGCCAGCGAATGGCAATTCATTGAATGCATTTTGATTTTCCATCGATTGACGTGTTGGCATAGAATTTGCCATAGAACCTTGGAATGCATTCCTCATCATTTGTCCAGGAGCAGCACCACCACGATATTGAGACATCAAATCTTTAGCTGAGTTCAACATACTTTGAGCTCCACCAGCCCCTTTATATGCACCAGCTGCTGTTTGACGCGCTATATCGCCATATCCACCTCCAGATTGCATCGCACTACCTGCCCCTTGCATAGCACCACCCATAGGGCCACTAAATCTTGAGCCAGCTGTATTTAAACCAGCACCAAAGCTTTGTGCAGGAGATGCCCCACCTTGGTAAGCTTTAGCAGCTGAGCTTAAACCTTCGCCTAAGGTAGAACCCATAGCACGTTGATTGTCAGAACCCATGCCTTCTAAAGCATTAAAGCCTTTATCTGCAAGACCACTTAAGCCAGATGCCAATACACCGCCCATAGGACCAAAACGAGCACTAGCAGCATTTTGAATTGCAGGTGTTAAATAAGGCATAATCGCTTTGCCAGCTGCGCCAAGATAAGGAGCAGCCGCAGAAGCACCACTTTTTAATGTATTCCACATACCGCCCAACACACCGCCTAATGACCAATATTGAGGTCTGCCATCAATATGGTTTTTCACAGTGCCTGGAAGCGCTAATTGACTCAAAATATGATTAGTGTGTGGACCAATTAATGCCAATTCGGTATCTCCGTGTTCGCCATTTGCCGCATCTACGTGGCCGCCTTGTGCATAACCAGTTACATGACCACCTTCTGCATAATGTTTACGCGTGTTTTGGTGAAGAGCACTTAAGATATGAGGATTTTTTAACAATTCTTCTAAATGTGTATAAGAACGCATTCCAGAACGTGGGCATTTTTCAACTTTGCCTTGCAAATGATCAAGTGTGTCTAATTCCTGTGGGTTAAAATGCGCCATAATTAGTTTGCCGCGTTTTGTGCGACCACCATGTGCATATGAATTAACTCCACCACCATGAGCGTATGAATTACCGCCATAGCTTGCCATACGATTACCATAAGCTTGCATTGGGTATTGGCTTTGCATACCGCTTTGAGGCTGCATTGCATTTTGTGGTTGTGAAAAGCCAGCAGAAGTAGGGCTGGAAGACATTCCACTGTTCATTGAATACATATTTGTTTCTCCTTGTTATGTATTAATTAAATCATCAACACTATCTACAAAATACGATGCCCAAATTTTCCAATCTGCATTACGCGGAAAGGCTAAATCGGTAGGCATTGGTACTTTTGATAATGCATTATCGTTTACAACCTGAGATGCCCAGCTTTTCCAATCATTTTCACTTTTCGCAATAGGAAAGGTTATTGTGGGCAAATCCTGGCGTATTTGATCACTCCAAGTTTTAAAGCTGATACCTAAAGGCAAAATTACATTTGACATTATTTGAAGGTGTCTCCCTTCTCTAAGAAATATAAAGATTTGCCAGATTGATAAAATCCATTAACTTCATTACTTCTAAACAAAAAACTAACGATCGCACCTTGTGAAGAGTAATCGATTTTTTCTGTAGAATTAGTAAAGGGAAACGGCCCTTCGCTTACAATTGGACTATTTGGGTATTTTTGCGTATTAATCGTCGCATACATTGTACCAACTTGCACAAAATCAGGCGCAATACGTCTATTTCGTAAATAAGCACTTTCTTGTGGGTTTTGGCTCCATAAATCAATTTGATTGGTTTCATAATATGAATCAATTGCAAATTCATTGGTTCCCTCAACTCGATTAGTCCCAAATTCATGCGTCCAAATTGGATATACTTGTACAGGTCCTGTTTGAGTAATAAGTCTTATTGACGCTGAACCTGCAAACAATGGATAAGGGTAAATTGATGTAGATACACCCGCTGACCGCTCAATTAAAGTGTCATACCAAATTTGTTCTTCTAAGTTGTAAATAATAGCTGCATTACATTCTAGTGAATTACCACGAGGATAAAACCACCAGATTTCTTTAAATCGAGGCATGGCAACACCCCAGATTTTTTGACGTTGCGATAAATTAACGTTTTGGAAAAACCAATCGTTATTCATCGTATTTTCTAGCTTTTGAACAATTCCATTGAAGAAATAAAATTGGTCAACGCCAATCCAGAAAAACATTTGATTGTATTTAATAATACAATTAGAAGACATAATAGAAATGTCATCTTCAATCGTAGTGCTAGTAAATGTGTTTTGAGAACCTATTGTGCCATATGTAGCTCTGCTTAAGCTATTTAAAGACCACAACAATAAGCTAGGACTGTTACCCCCCCTATTTCTATACGCTTTTACGATCTTTGTATTCGCCACAACTAAAAACTTAGCATTAGCTGAGTTTAAAGCTGGCCAATTAGTTATGTCGCCTTCTTCACACCATCTAATTACCCCATCGTTTCCATATGCAACCATAACAGGTGAAGAAAATACTATGCCACCACTTGCAACTACAGGATCGTTATTTTCATCTAAAATCGGAACTAATGGGATATTGTCATTGATTCCGCCGTAATATAATGGTCCTTCAGTAGTGTTACTTATATCCACACCATTAGGGGCTACTTGAGCTACTATAAATGATGTAATAATACCGTTTTCAGAGTTCGTGAATAAATCGATTGTCCAAACATTGTTTGGATTAGAGGTAAACCCTGACGTTGGCGTTCTATCGATTTCAACACCAGCCGCACCACTTACACTTATATTTAAATAAGACAAGCTACTAGGACGACCTAAATATAAATCAATTGAACCTGTACGTGGAACTACAAATAAAGTTCTAATGATTTCAGTATTCCCTGAATCAGTAACTTTGTAGCCGCCCATTTTACGGGCAGCACCTTCATAAAATCTTACCCATTGGCCATTGATACAGCTTGGGCTATTGTATGCCGTGCCATCCCTTTGAATGCCGTTTTTAAATTTAATGGGTACAATAATATAATTTTTCATAGGCTAACCCTTCGGAGCCAGCCATTTAAAAATCTTTCATTTTTAGGGTTTTTAGTCACTAAGAGTGCATAAAATTCTCTTAATTTGGTCTTGTACGCACTTAACAATTCTTCCGCATTTGCATTATTAATAGCTTGAAGAGTTTTAGTGCCTATGATTCCATCATCTGCTACACCTAAACAGCGTTGTAAAAGCTTGGCAGCTTGGACAAAGCCCATATTAACTGCCATATCAAACAATTTGGCGCAAACTTCAAAGTCTTCAATTTTATCAAATGGGTGTTTATCCCAAAAATCTCTTTTATAAATATCGACAGCTTGAAGTTGTGTTAAATGTTTAATATCAACGTTTGGGTATGAGCGTTTGCTAATGCCATATTTGGTTTCTCCGCCACTATCAAGAGGATCAAATACGTAACCACCTTCGTTTTTTAATGTAAATTCGATAATTTGTTTGAATCTATCGGTCATACGTTAACTCCCCAATTCTTGAATACTGAATGTGGAAGTAAAATTATTTAAAGTATTGCCGCTATCACGGTTAATATTTAAGGTGCCACCAGCAGCAGTTGTGGCGACTCGGATCGTGTATGTATGAGGGCCTACAGTTCCTGGCTGATCTACATATAATAATGTTTTGTTTTCAACTTGAGCAGCTGTTGCTGAATAAAGTGCGCCAAACCGTGCAATCAGCGTCGCACCACGGTACAAAGCTAAATAACCATTATTGGTAGACATACTGCATATTACACTTGTCAAAACACGCACAACATTGGCAGGATCGGTTAGTGTAATAGTTAATGTAAAACCAGCTACTTGAGTAAATGTTGTAGTGGTTGCTTGTTGAGAAGCAGTACTATTGGGCAGATAGAAATTTTGCAAGGTACTAAGGCCGTCCCAAGATGGAACGTTATTAGCCATTGTCAGACCACGATAATTTGTAGCAGCGGGTGCAAGCGTAACCCAGTTTGTACCATTGTAATAAGCAAAGTTTCCAGCTACTGCTGCTGGCATTAAGTTATTAATGGCCGCTGGTTGCGTTATTGCATTTGTACCGCCATTGGCTATTGCAAGTGGTGTGCTAAGAGTAAGTGGTTGCAATACAGACATACCAGTGGTCGACATACTTGCAACAGGCACACCACCTGCTGAAAACTCTGTAAGATTAGCGGCTGATTGATACATTCCACTATTAGTATTGGATGTAAATGTTACTGAAGGTGCTGCCGCAGAACCACCAGGAACTAATAATTTTGTACTAAGAGTAAGAGGTTGTAATACAGACATGCCAGTGGTTGTGATACTAGCTATTTGGATCCCACCAGCGGCAAAATCAAGTTCATTTGCAACTGTTTGATACATTCCAGTGTTAGTATTTGACGTAAATGAATAAGCAGGCGCTGAAACATTTCCACCTGACGTCAATATATTTGAGCTAAGAATAAGTGGCTCATATATATACATGTTAGCACTGGTCATAGTGGCTACGCGTGTGCCATTAGCGGCAAAATCAAGTTCATCTACAACCGATTGATACATACCTGTATTCGTATCAGCAGCAAAAGTATATGCAGGGGCACCTAGAGTGCCGCTTATTAATTTAATTGGGTCAGTCAGAGTTAAAGGTTTAAAAATAGTCATATCACTATTAGTCATATCAACTACTTCGGAACCACCAGCGGTTAAGTTAGTATGTCCAACGGCTGATTGATACATACCGCTAGTTGTATCGGCAGTAAATGTAATTGAGGGAGCGCTTGCACTCCCGCTTGGGAAAGTGCCACCCTCAGGAATAGCTGAAGGCGCAATTCTTAAAGTAGACCCATCACTATATACAATTTGAGTTTCACCCTGAGGGATCACAATTAAATCACCTACTGCGCCAACTAATTGTACTGATAATGTGAACGGTCCTGTCGTATTATTAAATAAAGTCCATTCCGATATTTGCACTGGGAAAAAGATTGTAATATTGCCTGTTAAAACGCCGCTATATTGTTGAATAGTTCTTTGAGCTTGAGAAAATGTAAGAGTAATGTTGGTATTGCCACCGACAGGCAAATCTAACAATGAAACTGCATAGGATGCTTGTTGCCCATAACCAATTGTGTACCATTTGGTAGTACTTTTAACAAAAGTTAATGATTGATTAGGGGTAATTGCATACTGAGTTTGATTATCAATAGGAACATCGCCACTAATAATAATCTCACCACCACCATTATTATTTAATGAAAAATTAAATCCGTCATTTACATCAGCAACTGGTGGCAAAGTCATAGTGCCAGAACCGCCAACCCAAATAAGTAATCCAGCGTTATCAACGCCTGATACTGTATATGTAGGACCTAAAATTGTGTTTGGTGGCACAACGGTAGTTAATTTAGCTCCAGCAGCTTCCAAACCTAATCCTGCCAATTGAATAGGGTCAATATCAGCAGAGCCAGCACCAAACGTTAATTGTTGCCAAACCCCACCAGGAGTAGAGTTATTAGATAATATATAATAATACGTGAAACCTGGAGATAATGTCCCAAGGGTGTTACCGCTGTTGTCTTTCAGGTCAACATCATTAGCCGCAGTATTTGATATAATAATATTTTGCCCAACAGATACTTCCGTTGCATTAGGTAGAGTTAATGTTAATCCGACCCCAGCTGAATCAATTTGTATATATGCAGCAGTTGTATTTGGAGTATCTAAATAAGAACTAGGCCAATACAATATTGTATCTTCGGTTAAATCATAACTTTTATAGCCGACATAAGCGGTTTGAACTGCACCAGCTCCAAATACGTTAATAGCCATTATCCACCTCTTTTACTAAAGCTGTCGTAAATTCGCATTCTATCTTCTTTGGACAAGGCCCCTTTTGCATTTTCATATAAATTCGTCCAAACAGGTAAACGATCGTCGTCTTTCAGATATACGGCAGCTTCAACTAGACATGCATATATCAAAATATCGGGCGCATTTTCTGTTATCCAATTTGTTGATGTAGTTGCATCAATTAACTGTGGGACTTGGTAATATGATAATTCATAGGGGTATGCCGCATCCGGAGTAGGTGCAATTAAGAAATGATCATATTGGTAATCGCTAAAGTATTTAGGTTGAGCCGTTTGTGTCGGATCAGGCCAATACATTCTGCAATATTCATATGATCGTTGTAATACCTGCGTAATGGTATTAAATCCTGTACCTGTTCCAATAGTGAATGAAGATGTATTTAACCAACGGGTAGGTTTAGCTAATACTTGTTGACCAACAAGCAATGTATCCGTGACATAAACTTTTAAACCTAAAATTTTTAAATCACGGGCTACACGTCGTTCACCTAACATAATAAAAAGGGGAATCGACGAAATTAACGCCGAATCCGATCTTTCTAAATATTTTTCAATCTCAGTTACTAGATTGGTATAGGTAAGAACAAATGCCATTAGTTATCCTTTAACCAGAAATTTTTGCTTCTAGTTCGGCAACTTTTGCAGCAAGTTCTTTTACTGCTTTAAACAAAATAATGTTTAGAACATGGGTATTGATGTCTTTAACATTTTCAACACTACCTATATTTGTTCCAGTATCTGTAACAGCTTCTGGAACAATTGCTTCCACTTCTTGAGCAATGAAACCATAAAATTTAGTTTCACTAGTAAATGAACATTCTCCATTTCCAAGTTCTTTGATGCAATTAACACGTTCATCCGTAAAGTTAAACGTACGAGGTTGTAACGCTTGAACTATTTGCAAACCATTTTCGATATCTGCAATGTTTTGCTTAATACGAGCATCGGATGTAGTTGTCCAAGTCGTGCTGACTGGGTTGTAACCTGTAGTGGATGTCAATTGTAGCTGTTGTGTTGAAGGTGGTATTTGCGAACCGATGACTAAATAGCCAAATCCCCACCTCATTTCATTAACTGTCCCAGATGTCCTGGTGCCAAAAACCATACCTGTAGTTTGAGATGCGGAATAAGAACCAACCGACACCACCTCAAGAAATCCACCCGTTGTGTAAGTTGGCCCACCTGCTGATGAACAACCTGACCATTTAATGGTTCCTAATCTGGTACCGGCAGTTAATACAGCTGGAGATGCGGCAGAACCAGAACACGTATTGAAATCAATAACTGGCCCAAAATTACTTGTTCCAACGAATGTTTCTAATGCTATACCACCGAGACCACTATTGCCGCCTGAGTTATCTATCGATGAACTTAATGCAAGAGATGGAGATGATGTAGCTGTTGGTCTAATTGTTTGTTTGATACCATTAACAGCGATTGCCCCAGACCAGTTTTGCACATAAATGGAATCATTAACGCCATTTAAAGTAGACGGCGTTGACACCAAAGCACCATGACCTGTTACGGACAAATGTTGTGTTAAGACGTTGTTATCGTTATTAGTCCATATTCTTAGCGCTGTCCTTCCCGTGGTGCTTGTATAATTCTCTTCAGCTTGCGATCTAATAGCGGTTGCAAGATTATAACCACCTGTATAATATCCGAACGTTTGTATATCACTTAAGGTATCACTATTGGCCACCGCAACTGGCGATCCTTGGGTGCCTCTGTGTGATCGATATGAAATTATATTAGTGCCTTGCGAACCAGCATTACCACTGTATGCATTGATGTCAAACAATACAGATGCATTGTTAGATACACCCCTAATTAAAGTCTGAGTAGTAGGTGGAGAATTCTCTAGGTGTAAAACATTTCCTGTTGAAGACGTACCAATTGTCAAAGTCGCACCCGCAGCGCTTAAGTTAATACCTGCTGGAGGTAAATTGGTAGCTGTTTGGCATAACACAGTAGTTGTAGCTGATACAGTAGGAGTAGCCCATACAGTGTTACCACCTGACATTGTTAAAACGGTACCAGCTCCACCGGGGGCAATTGTTGTCCATGAAGAACCAGTTGCTCCAATTAATCTACCTTGTGCTGCAACGCAAGTACTTAATTGCGTTGTTGAAGCCGTTGGAGTAACCCATGTTGGAAGACCCGTCTGCATTGTAAGAACACTTGTCGATACGCCAGGACTCAATAAATTAAATGAACTAGCATTTGTATATATTAATGATCCTGATACAGATGGATTAAGTGCACCTAACTGTATTAAAGAAGTAGTTGGTACTAAATAATCAATATTTGGCGTTGCAGTACTTGGAGACGCAATTTGTCCTGATACGCCAATTTTCAATATACCAGAGGTTAAAAGCCCCAAGTTAGCTGAGTGACCTAATATTGTTGAGGTTAGTAAAAATGATCCAACATCAGGCGCATTAAATGAGCTAATTGTTATATCGATTGCATTATTACCAGCATTATCAACAGCTGTAATTGATGTGCCAATTCCATTAATTAAATTAAGCTGTGAACGTGAACCGACTACTGCACCGTTATTAAGTTTAATACTAACTTTTTGAATTGAAGTATCATCTATTACATCCAAAATTGGATTTGCTGTTAGTCCATCACCATGGGTAATATCCAAGGTATTTATTGACGTTAATGTACGTGGTGTTACAGTAAATGTGCCATCATAGGCAACCAAACCAGCGCTATTTAATTCAGTAACAGACTTTAAAGTTAATGTTGGTTGTATATCTATAGTGCCTGCTGGCCCACCATCTACAACTTGTATTTGCGATATAAAAGGATCCGCAGTTAAAGTGCGGCTCTCAGGTAAATTTGATGAATCTGGTGTGACTAAAATATATGTTGAATCTGAAGGTGCGTTAGCCATTATTTTCTCCTTTAAGTATGAATTTGTAGTAACTGCATTGAATCATTCGCAATCCACATAACTTGATCGCGTATTAACTGTAATGCTGTTGGAAAGTTGTTAATAATTTGCATAGTTAATGTAAAAGGCCCTGTAGTTTTGTTTTCTACATAAAATGTATTAAACGTTGCTGGCACAGAAATTATTACATCTTGGGTCAATACACCTGTATAAATTTGAGTCGTATTGGCAAATTGCTGCAAAGTTAAAGTAACATCCCCGCCAGATACATCTAATGTCAAAATCTCGGGTTGAAATGCGTCAATTTGACTATCTGGACGTGGATTTAAAACGGGAATCGGATCAGGAAATATACGCGGGGTTAAATCCTGAGCATTTGGCTTGTCATAAAATTTTGGATTAACTTTATAACCAGTTTTTACTAAACCTTGGCCTCTATACGCCAATTGATCCTTCATAACTGCATGCTGAACCATTAACCCAGAATAATCACATGTAGCGATTGCCCTTGGGTCTCTTAGCTTCATCTTAGTGTATTTACCGTGATTTCTAACTCTCATAACATCCTCATCTATAAGACGACATATCAGGTTGGAATCTAAGCGGAACTGATTGGAATTCAGTTAAAGCGGCTAATTGGAATGCGTCGTTTGCTTCTTGTTTTAAGAATGCAATCTTTTCAGGTGCCATTTTTAATGTATCGCCACCAGTTGTTGCCAATAAAGCATCTGCTTTTACAGCTAAACGTGCAGCAATGCCCGCAACTAACGCATCATAAAATCTTTGCGGTATTTCTACAGTTTGGAATAATAAAACAATATCTTGCGAATACTGATAAGCTGTATATATCAATGCAGTAAATTGGTTAGCAGTAGATGCAACACTTGGAACAGGCCATAAAGTTAATGTGGGCTGAATCTGTTCGTTATAAAAATAACTACTAGGGAAATTCCCAGTATTATTTTTAGTTGGTATTTGCATCCATTCCGTATAAGACAATGATGTTAAATATCTATCACCAGGACCCCTAGAATTAGCTTGGCTAAAATAAATCTGTTGGATTGCAAGTGTTGCACCACCAGTTTCACGGATACGCCATGCTCTTGCATTAATAGCGTTTTCAATAACAAACCATGTAACTTGGTTAGCAAAATATAACTGTGAAGGAGCTGTGTAAACAGTGAACCAGTTAACATTATCAAATGAATATTCAACTACTAATTTGTAGGTTGCTTGTGCAGCCAATGGGGTAATTCCTACATATTGAATTGAAAACGAATTTCCAACTCCATAATCATATGAAATCGAACCATCAGGTGATACTTGAGTACATCCAGCAGAAGATTGTGGATTAAAACAATTAGCTGGACTACCACCTGCTGATGAAATAGCGGTTCCGCCTGAATTTAAACGTACTGGTTGTGAGGCAACGACATCTAAAACGCGAGTAATGGTTTTAGGCAATAAATATGTGGATTGGCCAGGGTATACACTCGTCATAAAACGTTTACGCGTCCATGATAAAGGTACTTTACCTTGCCAAGATGTCAGTTCTAAATTTGCTGACATAATTGCAGATTTAATATTTAGACCGACTAACTCGTTACCTATAATCCCAATACGTTCGAATGCATCATCAAACAGAGCATCCAATTGCGTATTGGTTCCAAATGAATAGGTATTGCTAGTTGCCACAATTAACCTCTAATTAGTGGTGGAATCCTCTTAGTGTTTCAGCTAAACGAGCACGTCTTCTTGTAGTAGGATTTTTTGAATGTTCGGCCTTTTCCAATTTATCCATTGGAATTTTTTCACCAGCTTTAACATGCAAAGTTTTTCTTAAAGCGCCTGGTTTTTTAATTGCACTTTGAATCCACATTGCATCTACTTCACCACCTTTTTTAAAAGCTCGGCGCGAAGCAGATTTTGCTGAATTGGGACCAAATTCCATTGGCTCTTTAAATGTAGGCGCGCCTTTTCTAGAGTTAATCAAGCGACGATTGCCAGCTACTGAACCTGATTCCATTCCAAAGTTAGGACCACTACCATTACGTGCTAAACCATCTTTAATTTGCGATCTTTTAGCTTTCATAGCTTTAAGAGGGGGCTCATCATACATAGATTTATGAGTAAGACTCCCTGTGTTCTTTTTTATTTCACTCATCATGCCATCATTACGCTTTATACTGCCGCCACGTTTACGCATGAGAGAAGGCATATTTGATCTACTAATCATGATCTGATTCCTTGTTGTAAGAAGGTGAAATAAACTTCTTCGCCAGCCGCAGCAGCAATAGTTGCCCATGTCATAACGACTGGTGAAGGGAATGTAATTAATTGATTAGCAAACCCACCTACTGTACCTATTGAAAATGCAGGTATGGCTTTTGGATAAGGTGTTAAATTACCTGCCAAATTTGGCATTTCAGGCTTTGTTAGTGTTTGATAAACTGTGTAAGTAAGAGTTGTGCGATTATATACAGCTGCTTGCACAGTTGCATCCCACGTAATTACATCATAATCAGGGAATATATAACCCAAAATTCCTTTGTTACCAAAACCAACTTCTAGTGCATTGGCTGCACCATCAATAGTAATACTATCAATTCGTGTCCAAATATTTGTTGTATTAACTGTATTAGCATTAGGACCTGCTATCACTTCAGTAATAGATGTATTTAATGGTTGAGTTGGGTTGCCTGAACCATCAACGGCGCTACCTAATCCCTTAACAGTTAAATTTCGAGCACTTAGGTTTAATAAACTTGTAAATGCAATTGATCTTGCAACGTTACTATCAAACACATATGGGCCATAAGTACTAATCGGACTGTTAGGCAAATTTGAGTTAATTATAACATTTCCCGCCCCAGAGTAATTCTGGAGCGAAGAAATAGTTGATAAGTTAGCTGTAGCAGAAGCCCAATAACGTACAACTGGCTGACTCATATTATACCTGTCCTGTATAATATTGATCGACACCGTACAAGCTAGCTTTAGTCAAAGGTGGAGTAACTCCAGCACCTTGTGGTTGATTTCCGGCAGCTAATTGATTTTGGAATTGATCTGAACCAAAGATATACGGAGAAATTACTAATCTGCGCGTTCCATCTGGCACTGCTGCCCATGTTTCGCCAGCTTCAGGCAATTTCACCAATCCTCGAACGTCTCCAGATGAAGCAGTTGCAGTAAGTGCATCCGCTGCTTTTAAAAGGTTCTGTCCACCATTTGGAATACTCCAATTAATAGTTGATAGATCACCAACGTCAGTTGAAGTAATTTCAAATGAAGTACGCGCTGTAACGTTAAATATATATGTTGTCCCAACATCAGCTACAGCAGTACCGTTTATATCGCCATGAGATAGCAAAATAGCTGAACTAGACAACACAGCTGGCGTATCAACCGTGGCAGCACCAGCTACCAAGGTAACCGAACCACTTTGGTTATTCATCAGCTTGCCGTCCCATGAAAAGTCAGAAACATAACTAGTTTCAGGCAATGCATAAGGAAGACCAAAAGTATTTGTGGTTTGGATAGAAATCGAACCACCAACACCTGTTGGACCTGAAACATAAACATTTGTAACTGTATAAAATGCTTTTGCATCTTCAGCTAACGATGATGGATATGTTCCAGTATTATCGACGATATATGTTTGCTGCATAGGAAAGCCATACCAATCAGAACCGAATATAGTTACGAATGTAGGGCCAGGCATTGCAACACCAGACACAGTTACTGAAACTACTCTTGGCCAATCAAACTGGACGTAAAAGTTGCCATCTTGACCTAATAACTTCGTAGTTGCTTGCGTATCTTGCGTTAGGGTTAGATACCCTGCGCCAGTTACTGGAGCTGTTGCTACGATGTTACCAACAGTAGAGCCATAAGGTACTATATCCCATGTGTTAAAGGGGCTTAATAAGACCCCTTTACCATAACGGTCATAATAACCAGCAACTAGATTGCCGTTACTATCAGTTTTAAGCGAATTTAATTCCGAATAAGCAGGGCCTGTCCTTAAACCATCAGTGATATAAGTACCTAAAGGCATATTAGTAGGTAAACGAAAAGTCATCTCATTAATCTCCTTTTAGATTAACCTCTTACGCCGAACACAGCACGCCAGTTTGAACAACCAAAGCAATAACGCTCAATCGCACGAACAGTAATGATGTCTGCTAACACGTCAGTAACGAAATCGATATCTAGGTTTTCACGTAGGTAATATTTAAAACCATTTGGTTCATCAGTTAAAATAAACCAGTTGTTTGGATTCGTTAGGAATGGGTTAATAATATAACCACCAGGCATGTATTTATCATGCACCAAAGCGTTAATATTGTTGTTTCCAGTATCTGTTTGATATTCAGATTTGAAAATACGCGCAGCTTGGAAACCTAATTTAGGTGGCGTTAATACTTTAATTGTATTCACGTCAATCTGTAGGCCAGCTACGTTTTGCCATGACCTGATAAGGCTAATAGCATCTTCAACAGCTGCTTCCGTAAACCCTACTTGGTTAGTAAACGTGTTAGCTAAAGTACCCGTTGAAATTGGGTGATCCGTAGCACACAAAGATTTACCATCACTTACAGTAGAATTCGAATTGAATGCATTGTTGAAAATATATGTAGCGTTCATGTTCTTCAAAGTTTCCAATGAATTACGAAGCTGCATAGCTTGTTGAGGGAATTGACTCTTATACAAGTTATCCATAATTGCTGCGCGTGTGATAGCGAAGCTCAAGCCATAGTATTGGTGAACATAACTTGTCATGTTAGCTTGTTGGAAATATGAACTTGCTACAGGGCTGCCGTCATTTTTAGGCTGCGCTAATCCAAGTCCTTGCATTTCCATATCATATTCAGCAGCTTTTTCTGAGCGGAACTGTTTATAAACTTTCTTCCAAAGAGCGTCGTAAGTGTTCCAGTTACCAAACACATCAGCCAAATCTGGCCTTAATAAACTTGGTATATACGAATGATTAATTGCCATTATTTATCTCCTATTATACGCCAGCTGGACGTGAGCAAAAAAAGTGATTTTGGATAAGAACTTCTACGTTGTTGTAGCCAAGTCCTAATGCGTTATCAGCACGAGCCACTAATCTTAAAATTTTAAGATTTAAAGTTGCACTTGTGCCCACATTTGCCTGATCCAAGCTAACTAAAGAAATACCTGTATTAGTGTTTCCTTGAACTAAACCACTAGCTACCTGGAATGCCACAGGAGCAGTATTGCCCATATTTGTTTGGCCAAGTCCTGGAGAAGCGTTAGTTTGAACGTTATAAATAGTGTTTGGATCATCAACGATAAATGCTGTTACTGGCGTGTTATTTAATGTAAGTGTTCCAGCTGGCCAAAACGGACGACCTGGGCTAGCGGGGTCGATTGGATTGACTGAAGTTGGCGTTACATATGAACACCCGTTAAATACACCCAAAATTGGTGTGTTTGCAGCTGCGCCACCTGCTTCATACAATGAAACAACATAACCGCTGGCATTTAAAATAACTGGGTCACCACGGAAAATACTTTGAGTGGTAGCACCTGGGGTGGGATTAATAAAATAAGGGTTAGTTTGGTTATTCCATGTAGATGAACCAAGCGATTTAACTGGCTGCAATCCCCATGGCAAATTTTGACCATAAGACATAATTATACTCCTAATTACAATAATTAAACTGTTATGGAATCTAAAAGTACGCTTACAGTGCAACGCTTCCTCAACCACAATTCCGCTATGATCAAGGGAGGAGTAAAACTTCTATGTACGAACAAATGCTCGACTGAAGCCAATTACTCCAAATTTAACCTCAGTATATTACAAGAATAATACATTTTTTAAAATTAAAATACAAAAAATTTAATTTAATTGTAATTTTATTAAATAACTCTATTACCCCAACGTCTTTCGTCTTGGATTAGACGAGGAGCATTTGGATTTGAGTTAGTATGTAATTCGCGAATATAATTTTGGCGAACATCACGTTCATTAAAGTAACTTTGCTCTTGTTCAGCCACTTCGATAGGACGTTTCATTAGAATTTGGCCGCCGTATTTAATTAGGTCGTCATCTTCTGATCTAGCGAAAGGGCTATCAACAATATTTTTCTTTAAAAGAGGATGAGCGGAACGTTTAACTGGCTGATAACCACGATGATAGACTGCATCTTCGTATTGTTGGCGCAAATCAACGCCACCAGAATGGTAAGCAACATAGCAATATTCGTGCTCTGGGTCACTTTCACGCACTGCTTCTGGCACATTAAACCCACTACTTTCAAATTTCAAAATTGGACGATCGGCTATTTCAGCGATTCTACCTTCATGTAAACGTGATTCACTGCTGCGAGAAGCTCTAGAATTTGTTTTTAACTCTGACATTAGATTAACTCCTTAAAGAATAGTTAAGCGGTGAGGGCTGCCACCACTAAGTGGGGATTTGGGATAATTCTTAGCTTTTTGGTAACGCCTAACTAAATCTACTTCACTTTCAGTTGAACCACGCGGAAGGTGACGCGCTAGTTCGTATTCGTCTTTGCTAAGTGCAGCTCCCATAGGCTGATGCCCACGACTATTCATATAATCTTGAGCCATTGCACCCCTTTGCACTGGCGCAACTGCTGTTCTAGACATTGAAGATTGTGCTGGGCGCTTTGGTGTATACGGATCATGCATTTGCTTTGGTGCGTATGGGTCAGCATACTGTTGTTGAGACTGTTCAGAATCGCCCAATCTATATTTTTCAGACATAATACTTGTCACTTTCTCCCTAAATTCAGCTGTGCCAATTAAATCAGAACGGTTATTAAAATTTAAAATTTTAGATAATTCTACTGCAACATTGTCGGCTTCAGCTCTTAATTGAGGTGATTGTTGATACCATGGATTTTCAGATACCCATTCATTAAATTCTAAATCAGCAGCAGAGACAGGCTGTTGAATTTGATAAGGATCAATTACAGGTGTTTCATAAGGTTCGTAAGTCTCATTCGCTAATTGTTGGCGCTTTCGAACTTCTTCTTGAATTTTCCATGCTTCATGTGTAGTACGAGTAGATTTTAATTCAGCTAATTGCTCAATAATTTCTATTTCTGCGTCTAAGTCTTCATTTTCTTTAGCCTGACGAAGTTTTTCTTTTAACACATGAGTTTGTGTTTCAAGGTTGTTTTCAAAATATTCGTTAGCATGTTGGTTTTTTTGATTTAACTGCTCTTCATATTCTTGAATACGCGCTTGTTGTTGAGCTAAATAGCTTTCTTTTTCAGCTAATTGCTGAGCTAAAAAGGCATTGTTTTGCTCTACAGAACCTTTTTCGTAAACTAATTGATCAATACGTTTTTGAAACGGATTTTTCTTTTTTTTACGATGGCTATTATGTTCTTGGTTTGATTCTTGATCTTGATCAAAATCTTGATTAAGGCTTTGATCAAGGCTTTGATCACCTGAATGCACATGTGCTGCAAATTCAGGTGTATCACTAGCTAATTGAGTATCAGCGGAAAAACCTGGATCATGCAATGGACCATTTGACATTTCGTCTGGTTGGTATTGACCCATACTTGCTCCTTATTATTTTTTTGAATTCAAGAACATATGAATTTCTTCAGGTTTTAACTTGCCGCGGCATCTATGATCTTCGATATAAAAACACGGATGGTCATTTGCATATACTGGCTCTCGATCCAAAATCGAATAATGAATATAATCACCAACATTACACTTGCGTGATTCAAATCTATCTGTGAATGCAACTGGACCCACCGCCAAAACTAAACCGATATTTTGTCTGCGTTGTTGTGAGTCCTTACTTGAATCAGGCAAATACACTGAACCAATCTTTTCTGGAACATCAAGCGCTTTAATTAAAACATCCCAACCTAAAACTTCTGGCTCACATCCTATTTCCTGCATGCACAAAGAAATAGTTTTATCAGTTGAACTGACAGCTACTTCTTTCTCACTCATTAATTCTTACCTTCTTGATCAGAATTTTGTGACTCATGGAAATCAGTTAATAAATTATCCATTTTAGTTGTAATTTCTTTTAACACTTGAAGAGTGCCAGAAGCCTTGTGACTGTGTTCAATTTTTTCGTACGCACTATTCAAAAGATTACTTTCGATAGTTTTCGCTAAATCACTTAATTTGCTTACTAAAAAATCGCCAAAAGAACGTGCGTCCATGATGTTTCCCTCATTTGAGTGTTAATTAAAAATTTGTAATAAAATTACCAGATAATCCTATTATACGCATTTTTATTTCTCTTACAAGCCAATTATTAATTTTTAATTACGTGTAGGGATAATGCTTGCGAGCTTTAGCAGCGCCGCCAGCAGCTCTACGCAAAATTGGTTTGCCACTCATGGGATTTTCATGGCTTGCGCCAGGAATTGCAGCACCTGACATAGGATTTTTAGGCCTTGTTGATAAAGCTCCCCCAGCCATTGGCATTTCAACTGAACCACCTTCAGCATATTTGCGTGTGCGGCCTTTGCCTTTAACAGTTGAAGCTGAATGATGTAGCCCAAGAATATTTTCCATTTCTCTAACACCATTTACATGCCCACCACTTTTAAAGTGTTGAGTAAAGTTTGGAACTGCTCTGCGATCGCCTATACCTTGCATAGCTGCATCATTTACAGCGCCGCCATCAGCATAATGATTGCCCATTAAAATAGCTGCTGGTGAGCCTGATTTACATTTGCGTTTCATTGTAATCTCCTTCAAGATTTTGTA
>JBDLTN010000002.1:0-39319 GCA_039805785.1 Pseudomonadota bacterium
ACCAATATTATTTTTTTCACTACCTAAGTTGGTCGCAGCAGTTAATAATAACTGTGCGCTTGCAGCGCTAAGTTGAGTACTTGCTTGACCAGTAATTAAATAAGAAAGCAAATCTAATTGAGATTTGATAACGTTAGAAGGATTGCTAAACAAAGTGATACGGGGATCTTGTAAAGTCCCTCCTACATTTAGACCTACTTCTAACTGTATAGGTACAGATTGAGAAGGAAGCAGTGAAGATTGAATGAAATTACTAGAACCAAGTTTAGATTTAGTATCGTCTGAAATATTCGGAGTGGAAACGGGTAAGATTAAAACTTTTCGACTAGCAGTAATATTTAATATTGGATTATTAATGGGAGTATTGGCAAAATTTAATGAAGAATTAGATTGAAGTGTTAAACTTTGACCATAATAATTATATTTACCTGGAAAAAGTTTCAATTGCCCTGCTACCAATATCGGATGATCGAAATCTTGCTTGATAGTCAACGAGCCTTTTAATTTAGTGCTAAGTCCTTGATATTGTAGTTGGATATCATTACCTGTTTCTATTTTAATATCATTTTTGAACGTCCAAGGTAAATTAATAGTTTTTTTCTTAACTCCTACAAATACCACATCGTTAGATAGTTCAGAAAAACTATTATTTTTCGGATTTATTTTAAGGTTAGCCTTTGGAAATAAAATAGTGCCTTCGGTTTGGATTTGTTGTGTATTAGCTAGAATTTTTAATTTTGGTGTAGCACTAATTTCATATTCTGGATTATGAATAATAGTTAGGTTTTGTCCTTGCATGTCAATTATTGTTGATAAATTTTCGTTTAATAAATCCGTAGTAGTATGAAATTCTAAAATTCCATTTCCTGAATGAAGCTGACCATTACCTATTAAATTATTTTTATCAGTATGTATTTGATAATTTATATTTTTTAAATTAAGTCCTAAGTCCGGGATACTTGCACTGGCCTTTTGTAGATTAAGAGTTAAATTAAAAATTGGTTTATTAAGTGAGCCTTTAATTTTAATTTGAGTGCTAAAGTTACCTTGAGGATTTTTTAAATCAGGAATTAACTGTGTTAAAAAGTTTAAATCTTTAAGACTTAAATCAATATTTGCATAAAAAGCTTGTTGAGACGTAGGTAATGAACGTAGCTGATAAGCGGGTAATAATAAATAAGCGAATAATTTATTTTTAATCTCTTGCGATGTTTCTAATGAAGTTTCTAGTCCATATTTTGATAAATGGCTAGAAATTTTCATAATAGGAATCTTTATAGAAGATTGTTCTAGTTGAACTAAATTATTTAATTTAAATTCAGATAAATTTCCCTCTAAAGAGAATGGTGATAAAGATCCAGATAAATTTAACTGTATAGGAGCAAGCTTATAGGTTTTATTATTGAGTTGACTGGCAGTTAATTTGAAACGCCAT
This sequence comes from Pseudomonadota bacterium, assembly GCA_039805785.1. Taxonomy (GTDB): domain Bacteria; phylum Pseudomonadota; class Gammaproteobacteria; order Diplorickettsiales; family Diplorickettsiaceae; genus Aquirickettsiella. The sequence continues at coordinate 1,436 of JBDLTN010000002.1, forward strand.
TTTTTATTTTTATTATCTATATTGCTTGTAGCTTGAATCTCTTTGAATTGCCAATTTTCCCAGCGTAAATTAGTCTTCTCAGCATTTATATCAAATTCAGGGGAGGGCATTGCTCCCTTTATATTACCTAGCAAGGTTACATTCCCTTGGAGTTCTGGAGTAAATTTATTAATGTTCTTAATATACATTTGCCAATTTACATTCCATTGTTGGTGCATGGAACCTTGCAATAAAAAATGTATATTCTGAGATTGAACGTCTATTTGATGAATATCAATAGAATTAAATGCTAAATATCTAAAAATTTTAGGGAGTCGAAATGACTGCTGCGGGTAAGTTATCTGTTTTTGACTAGTTTTTTGGTTGATTATAAAAATTAACTTATCAATTAGCACTGGTCCAAAATTTAATTTTCCTTGGAATAAATCCTTCCATTGCCAATCAAACTGAGCTTTAGAAATATAGAGATTAATTTTTTTATTTTGATAATATAATTCTTTTACTAGAATCGGACCTATTAGCCGTCCCTGAATATTATTTATTTTTAATTGTCCTGGCAGAAATTCTTTCACCATTGATATTGTAATTTCGAGTCCTTCTTCTGTGTTTAGAAATAAATAACCCCCTAATAAAAAAGCACCTATTAGTAAACCTCTAAGGGACCATTTAATCCAAGATAATTTTTTATTGTTTATCATAAGAAATCAAACCCCATCGTAAAGTCGAACCTAATGGGATGTCCAGGAAGATTTAAGGCTTTAGCCGCGGTGATTTCCATGGGCCCTAACGGAGATGCCCAAACTAAGCCAAGACCGGATCCTTTTTTCAAATTAATTGGAAAATTATTAACAGCATTTCCAGCGTCAAAGAAAATAGCGCCATAAAAATCATTAATGAGTCGATGTTGGTATTCAATACTTCCCGTCATTAAATAGCGTCCGGGGCCTAATGATTGAAATGCATAACCACGCACACTTTGGCTTCCTCCCGCATAAAATAGCAATGACGGAGGAAAATTTGCTTGATTAGAGATAAGTGTATAACCGATATCGCCACGAAACAGTAACCGACTATTGTCATTCCAACTTAATATATATTTTCCTTGTATTTCTGATTGTAGAAAACTGGTATTAGATAGTATATTTTTATCTGCACCTTGTAATTTCAAATTTAATTGGTGGCCATGTGAAGCAAAAAGCGAATTATCGAATTTACTATGGGATAAGTTTAAACCTGGAGTTAGTATGTGTGAATTAGTTTTAGGTTTGTTTAAATAGCTAAAGCGTTCAGTTTGATAATTTAAAAATAAATTGCGTTTCCAGTCTTTCCATTTGCCTACACTTGCTATACCAATTTGTTGGGTGATGGTTGTTACTTGGGTCAGTTTTTTTCTAACGATAGCAAAATTAATATTATAATTATCAGTAGAAGGATGTTTTCCTGGAATAGTATAGGTGGCTAGTAAACTGTTTTGTACTTTAGATAATTGACTTAAAATACTTAAACGATGGCCTTCTTTATTAAGATAACGAGATTCCCAGCCTAAGGTTCCACGTATTCCCATGTCCGTACCATAACCTATCCCCGTGGTATATTGTTGGGAAGCACGTGGCGTCAGCAAAAAAGTTACTGGTAAATTTTGATTTTGTTTGTTTATTTGTGTATCGGGAATTGAAACGTTTTGAAAATACCCACTTTTATTTAAGTTATCTTGTAGTTTTAGGAGCTGAATTGAAGAATAGGGATCACCTGATTTAAATGGAATATAACGTTGTAACAAATTATTGCTGAGTATGGATTGCTGGAAAGTAATAGGACCAAAATAATAACATGGACCGGGATTTAAAATTAAAATAAGTTCAGCTGTATAGTTTTTTCGATTAATCAAAATGGTATGTTTAGAAAAATAGGCTGAAAGATAGCCTTTTGCTATAACCTGGGTAAGTAATTTTTGTTTAGCTTCTTCGTAGGTATCACTGCGAAAAATGTCGCCCTTATGTAAAGGAAAATTCGTAATTAATTTTGTTATTTTGAAATCAACTGGTTGAGTATGTTCGACTAGAATTTTTAAGGATGTAAGTCTTAAAGGAGGACCTACAGTAATTTGAAATTTAGCATTCCAGCTAGCATCAATTTTTTTTAATGAATGCTTTATAGTTGGCTTAAAATAGCCATAAGCTTCCAAAGTTTGCTTCATATCGGAGATTGAGTGTTGATACCAGAGCTGAATATCTTCAGAAGATGGATGTACTAATGCCCCCAGACTTTGATCAAGACTATTCTGAACAGGGTTTATAAGGTCTTGGTTTAGGCCCAGCAGTTGATATGCCACAGCAGGATTTTCCGAAAATCCCAATGTAGGAAAAAAAATGTTGAATAGTGCTAAGCTAACTAAAGCCAATTTTATTTTTCTTATCATATTAGGTTAAATAAATACCTAATATGCGCGCATAAGTAAAGATTATATGCCTAAAAATGGCCTATAAAGTGTTTTTTCAGCAATTTAATCAGGGAGATTATTTGCTATTAGCTCGTTGATATTTATCATTCGAAGAATTGTAAGTAAAATACTTACAAATTAATTTTAAGAATAAAGTTGAAAATAACGTTCCGCAGCTAGGTTTATATCTTCACAATCACCAATATCTCTGAAAAAAGATTGGGATCCACATTTAGAAAGTGTCGTAATCAAGGTTTTATCGTTACTTTCTAATGCGTTATTAAGTATTTCAAGATCCCCTATTTTAGCTAAGCGTTTTGACTCTTGTGGCCAAAAACATTCAGAGATACTTTTTTTAGCGTTTCTTATTTGTTGTTCAAGGTTTTGTGTTTTATTTTGAATTTCTTCAAGAAGAAAGTTTTTATCTTGATCTTGGGTCCCTGTTAGCTTTTCAGAGCGAAATTCACGATAGTAATAGTTACAACTTTGATTTTGTGTAAGATCTGATAGTTGACTTACCTGAGATAAAGTTGAAGAGGATGAATATTCCAATGAAGAGGATTCAGCCTCGGTTCTATCTTCGTTTAGAAGGTTATTAGTTGGAGAGAGAGAAGGATTTTTAAAATTTCTATAAATGGCGTAGATAGTACCTAGTATAAGTAAACTTGCAGTTGTTACTCCCGCTATTGCTAAAACAGTAGCAGCTAAATAGGGAGCAACTACCATTGTTAAAATAATACCGGCAATAACAATTCCACCTACCATAGTGGCAACAAGATTATTTATGCTGTGATTTTTATGCAATGCTCTAGCGGGAGATTTTTTTTCTGATTTAAGCCAATGGTATGCATGGAAAATTGATAAGCCAAGATGGTAAACCACACTGGAACCTACTGCTGCCAGAAATAATCCTTGTACGTAAATTAAACTTAGTCCAGCAAAAACGGCAGTGAAAACTAATGCTGCTTTTATAGGAGCGTGAATTAAATCAAATGTTTTTCCTAAATTCTTGTTTTTAGCTTTGGAAAAGCGATAAAGAGCAAACAAGCTAGCTAAAGCATCAGGAATAATCACAAGTGGGAACAAGATGGGAGCAAGAATCTTTTCAAAAATTGCGCCTATCTGATAAATATTAGATTTAAATACGAAGATAGTACTAAGGACTGTATTTTGGAAAAAAGAATTAGCCGATTCTGTTATTTTTAAGTAAGACTTACTCATTATCTTGTATTCCCTTAAAGAGTTTCGAATAAATTAAAGCATGAGTTTCAAAAAAGACTTTATCCTAAACCAGAATGAAAATAAAGTTTAGACTGAGAAATAGCGAGCAAATTTTTTGGTAATAAAACGGCATTACCCTATAAATAATCAAATATTTACAGTATTATTGCTTTACTAAAAGGATTGATAAGCTCTTTCTTTACCTGGACTTATATTCGAAGCTGATATTAAATAGATACAACGAAACTGCATTACTTTTAAACTGTTATAAGGCGTTTACATCATGTTTAAGCGATATCCACTCTGTTTTACACTAACGTTTTTGGTAATCGGGTTATTGGGTCCAGTATGTAAAGCTGACCCAGTGATTCCTATAACAGCTCCTGCTGCGGCGCAACCTACATTGACACCGATTGCTCCAAGCGTAAATGCTAAAGCATACTTATTAATGGATGCATATAGCGGTAAAATTTTAGCAAGTGAAAATATTGATGAACGTGTGGCGCCTGCTAGTTTAACCAAAATGATGACCTCTTATGTTGTGTCTATGGCTTTACAGCAAGGCCAGATCCACCCAACCGATTTAGTAACCATTAGCGAAGCAGCCTGGAAAACAGGTGGTTCTAAGATGTTTGTGAAAGTGGGCGATAAGGTTAGTGTAGAAGATTTGATGCAAGGTATGATAGTTGATTCAGGTAATGATGCTTGTGTGGCTATGGCAGAGTACATCGCTGGAAGTCAGGAATCCTTTGTTAATTTAATGAATCAACAAGCCGCAAGATTGGGTATGAAAAACACTCATTTTGTCGATGTAGATGGACTACCGGATCCTAATCATTATTCTACTGCACATGATATGGCAATTTTAGCACGTGCCTTAATTCTCGATTTCCCTGAAGATTATAAATGGTATTCACAAAAATGGTTTTCTTATAATGGGATTAAACAACCTAATCGAAATCGTTTATTGTGGCGTGACCCTGATATAGATGGAATTAAAACTGGGCATACTAACGAGGCTGGCTTTTGCTTAGCTGCTTCTGGCCAAAAAAATGCTATGCGTTTAATTACAATCGTTATGGGGGCTCCTACGGATGAAATGCGAGCACAAGATAGCCAAAAATTACTTACTTACGGGTTTCGATTTTTTGAATCTCATAAGTTATATAGTGCAGGAGCAAATTTGACTACAACCAAGGTATGGTTTGCTCAACGGCCGCAAATTAAAGTGGGTTTAGCACAAGATCTGTATGCAACTTTCCCATTAGGGTCAAATAGAAAACTAACCACGACTATGGTTTTTACTCCTAATTTAAAAGCACCAATTAAAAAGGGCGAGGTCATAGGTCAAATTAATATAGTATTGAATGATAAATCTATTGCATCTGCACCACTTATTGCCTTAGAAGACTTATCAAAAGCGGGTATTTGGCGGAGTCTAGTCGATCGTACTAACTTATTATTTAATAAAATTTAAACTTTTCTTAAAGAAGGTTTAATTAAATCAAAAAGGTATTGCCTTAGTTGAGTAAAGATCTTTTTTATTTATGTCTTTCTTCTTGTACGCATACTGATAATCTATCGGAATGTAAAGTGTTTTGTGTATGAATAATTTATATAAATTCATAAGAGCAGGATTTGCTGCTATTTTATATCTTATTGTTCTTAGTATTTGGTTTATTCCTCTAGTTACTTTAGGTTTGCTGCGATTTATTATTCCTTTAAAAAAATGGCGCAAATTAACCAAGAAATATATGGAGTCTTTACATGCTATTTGGTTACGCAGTAATTATTTTATTTTAAAATGGATAACTTCAATTAAATGGGAGATAAAAGGATTAGAACAATTACATTATAAAGAATGGTATTTACTCATTTCTAACCATCAATCCTGGGCAGACATACTTATTTTACAGTATATTTTTAGTGGAAAAATTCCACCGCTAAAATTTTTTCTTAAAAAGGAATTACTTTGGACTTTGCCAATAGCAAGTTGGGCGTGTTGGTTATTGGGTTTTCCATTTATGCATCGATATAGCAAGGCCAAAATAGCCAAACATCCAGAGCTTAAAAACAAGGATGTTGAAGAAACTAAAAAAGCGAGTGAAAAATTTAAAGATTTGCCCACCACTGTAGCTAATTTTGTGGAGGGAACGCGATTTTCCCAAGAAAAACATGAATTGCAAGCTTCCCCTTATCAATATTTACTACGTCCCAAAGCAGCAGGTATAGCATTTAGTTTGGCTGTTTTAGGGGATTTTTTTCATAAAATTCTTAATGTTACAATTATTTATCCCCCTCATCAGGCTAGTCTGTTAGATTTATTATCAGGAAGCATTAAAAAAATAGTTGTCGATATAGAAACAATACCCATTACTAACGACTGGTTAGGCGATTATGAAAATGATCGACAATTTCGAATTCTTTTCCAAAAAAAACTCAACGGACTATGGGAGCAAAAAGATCAGCTTATCAAAACTCAACTGAAGAATTTTTAATATTTGGGGTGAGCTTTTGAGTAAAAAAAACTTTTTACGTATTGCCACTCGAAAAAGTCCTTTGGCTTATTGGCAAGCCAATATAATAAAAAAACAACTAGAAACCCTTTTTCCCTATTTAACGATAAGTTTGCTTCCTTTGCTTACCGAAGGAGATAGGCTGCATAATAGTGATTTAAGCAAATTAGGAGGTAAAGGTTTATTTGTTAAAGAATTAGAACGAGCCTTACTTAATCATGAGGCAGATATAGCAGTGCATTCAATGAAAGATCTGCCTATGGATTTAGAAGCAGGTTTAGTTTTAGGGGCTATTTGCAAGCGTGAAGATCCTCGCGATGTATTAGTCTCCAGATTTTCTCAATCTTTATTAGAATTATCATCTGGAGCTTGTGTAGGTACCTCAAGTTTACGTCGTCAATCGCAACTATTGGCCTTACGCCCTGATTTGCAAGTGCGATTATTACGAGGCAATATTGGAACTCGTTTAAATAAATTGGCTGCAGGAGAGTTTGACGCCATAATTTTGGCTGCTGCTGGACTCATTCGTTTAGGAAAAACCGACTGCATTAGCGAGTATTTCGAAACGAGTTGCTTTGTACCAGCACCAGGTCAAGGTGCTTTAGGCGTAGAATGTCGAGCCGATGATGAGAAGGTTTTAACCTATATTTCAAAATTGACCGATTCTGTTACTCATCATTGTGTATTAGCTGAGAGAGTGTTAAGTCGAGAGCTAGGAGGCAGCTGTCAAGTGCCAATCGCTGCTTACGCAACTCCTTTGGATCTTGGGGAGATAAATTTACATGCTTTGGTTGGAAATCTAGACGGTACAAAATTAATTAAAGTAGAAAATAAAGGATTTATTGCTGATGCTGAAGAAATTGGATTTTTGGCCGCGCAGAGTTTACGTAAGCTTGGTGTTGAAAAAATTCTAAAGGAAATTTTAAATATAAATTCTTAGGTTCTGGATGAAAGATCAACAGGAATTTAATTATTTTAGCTCGGTTTTGTGAGGGTATTCACAAAGATCTCGAATGAAACATTCCGGGCATTTGGGTTTACGAGCTAAACAAATATAACGCCCATGCAAAACTAGCCAATGATGAGCATTTTTTAAATATCGTTTAGGAACTACTTTTAATAGTGTTTTTTCAACGGCCAAAGGAGTTTTTCCTGGTGCTAGACCTGTTCTATTGCATACTCGAAAAATATGGGTATCAACAGCAATGGTTGGTTGATGAAAAGCAGTGTTAAGAATGACATTAGCTGTTTTACGCCCGACTCCTGGTAGACTTTCCAAATCTTCACGATTATCTGGAACCTTTCCTTGATATTGCTCTAATAAAAGTTTACAGGTTTTTATGATATTTTTTGCCTTAGTATTATATAAACCAATGGTCTTAATATATTTTTTTAAGTCAGTTAATCCCAGCGCAGCTATTTTTTTTGGCGTATTTGCTTTATCGAATAAAATTTGCGTTGCTTTATTAACGGATTTGTCTGTCGCTTGAGCGGAAAGAATAACTGCAATTAATAATTCAAAAGGTGAGGAATACACCAACTCTGTTGTTGGATGAGGATTATGAGAATGAAAACGCTGAAAAATAGCGTTACGTTTTTTTTGGTTCATGATTTCTTTCTTTAAAATTAGATAATAGTCTAAAATTAGAGCTAACACTCATCTGCAATATCCATTATCTTATAATTCTAGAACGAGGATTCTTTATACTAATACTAGAGTTTATTTTTTCTTTTTAAAATCCATTCTTGATTGAACCATGACACCTAAAAATCGATGAGGCTTGTCTAATAATAAGGTTTTGAAATCAGTATTGAGAGGTTTAAGAATAGTATGTCCGCCATCAATTAGAATTTGTTTAAAATTAGGCAAATCATACCCATCAATATGGACTATGGCAAAATCAAGATTAATAGGTTTTAGATCAGGGTCTATAAGCAAAAGAGTGCCTTCCGGAAACCGAGGTTCCATCGTAGTATCTCTAGCGGCAACAGCATAAGCATGTTGGCTCATGTCGATATCCGTAGAAATTGTCGGCAAAGGGGCAAGTTTTTCGGGAAGAATAGGCCAATGTAATACTTGTGACCAGGTAAGTAATGGAATTTGACGCCAACCTTGAGCGTCAGGATTAAAAGTTCCAGGGATTCTATCAGCTGATAAAGGCTCATCGCCGATGAGTTGGCTGATAGATATAGCAAAAAAATTGGCAATCGGGCTTAAAGTGGCGACTTTGGGATTGTCAGTTTCTCCTGAGCAAATTCGATGTACTACAGGCTGACCTATACCGGTGCGTCGTGCTAGTTCCGATTCATTAATACCTAACTCAGCCATTAGTCCTTTAAGAATTTTGCTCATGCTACTCGTAATTTTCATATCTTTTTCACTTATTAATTAGCGGTAATTTTTACCTGTGTCCATGCTGATTTCCCAACGCTGACAACTAGGGTAAAAATAGCGGTTAGCGGCGGGTGGGTATTCTAACATGACAGGGCGCTTATACTAAATAATGATATATTTTATCGCACAGTCAGCAAGCTAAATTTTTGCGGCATAATTACCAATAGTTGCCCATTTTGATTAGAATGATTTTTGTCTTCAAAATTCCTAAAAAAGCCACATAAAGCTTTAATTGTTTAGAATGAGTTGAATCCTAAAAAACCTAAGAGAGTTCACAAAAGAGAAAAAGTAAGCGTTTTACCTATAGCTTATAAGAGGTCTCTATATAGTTAAGAATAGATTTAGTAATATTTGATTGTTCGAGATGTAATTCGCGAAGATAACCCTTGTCAGTTGCAGGGATTATGCATAGAATAACGGGTTCATTTGTAAGAGGTAAATGGTTTTATGTTGGCTAAAAAAGAAATAATGGCTAAATTTCAGCGCTCTCCGGGCGATACAGGCTCTGCTCAGGTTCAGGTTGCCGTATTATGTTGGGAAATCGAACGGTTAAATGGCCACTTTCAGATGCATAAAAAAGATAATCATTCAAAGCAAGGCTTATTAAAAAAAGTAGCTGCGCGTCGAAAATTATTAAACTATTTAAAAGCCGTAGATATACAAGGCTATTTGACTCTGATTAAGCAGCTTGGCTTACGTGGTTAGATCTCGGCTCATCTTTGTTGAAAACATTTTATTATTTATATCAATGGGCGGCACTTTCGCCCATTTGTTTTTTTTGAGGGAATGTAAGCGTGTTAATTAATTCTATAAAGAAAGTTGTGCAGTTTGGTTCACAGGAAATGATTTTAGAAACTGGGGCAATTGCACGCCAAGCGACATCATCCGTTGTTGTGAGCTTGGATGGTACGACCGTTTTAGTAACTGTTGTAGGTAACAAACTGCAAGCGGGTGAAGAAAAAGACTTTTTTCCATTGACTGTTCAATATCAAGAACGGGCTTATGCAGCTGGGCGTATTCCAGGTGGTTATTTTAAAAGAGAAGGACGACCTACTGAAAAAGAAATTTTAACTTCGCGCTTAATTGATAGACCAATAAGGCCACTGTTTCCTGAAGGCTTTTATAATGAAGTTCAAGTTGTTGCGACTGTCTTATCGTCAAATTCTGAAATTAATGCAGATATTCCCGCCTTAATTGGCGCTTCTGCAGCTTTAAGCTTATCTGGGTTACCTTTTAAGGGCCCAATTGCAGCAGTAAGAGTGGGATATTCAGAAGGGCAATATATTTTGAACCCAAACTTCAAACAGCTGGAATCATCGGATTTGGATTTAGTAGTTGCGGGTACAGACAAGGCAGTTTTAATGGTGGAATCTCAAGCAGCTGAGCTTAGTGAAGAAATTATGTTGAATGCTATTTTGTTTGGACACCAACAAATGCAAGGGGTTATTCAAGCTATTAAGGAGCTTACTGAAGAGGCAGGTGCGCCTGTTTGGGATATTCCAGTCGCAGCATACCAATTAGACCCGGCTGTAGAGCAAGAAATAACTCAAGCTATTCGGCCCTTATATATTGAAGCTTATACCATTCCAGAAAAATTAACTCGAAAAGCTAAATTAGATAATTTGCGGAACAGTACTATCGAGAAATGGGTAGATGAAGAAAAAGGGATTTCCACTAAAGCAATTCAATTATTTCTAGAAAATTTAGAAGAGAAAACAGTGCGTGGGCGTATTTTGTCTGGCGAAGCCCGTATTGATGGGCGTGATAAGATAACAGTTCGTCCTATTACTATTCAGCCAGGATTTTTACCGCGTACGCATGGTTCGGCTGTATTTACTAGAGGTGAAACACAAGCGTTAGTGGTTACAACTTTGGGTACGGATAGAGATGCACAAACCATTGAAGCTTTAGATGGAGAGGGGCGTGAAACATTTATGCTACACTATAATTTCCCTCCTTATAGCGTAGGTGAAACTGGCCAAATCGGAAGTCCTAAGCGGCGTGAAATTGGACATGGTAATTTAGCAAAGCGCGCTTTACGTGCCGTATTGCCTAGTGAATCAGATTTTCCTTATGTTTTGCGTGTTGTTTCTGAAATCACTGAATCAAATGGATCGAGCTCTATGGCAACAGTCTGTGGCGCAAGTATAGCTTTAATGGATGCTGGTGTGCCTTTAAAGAAGCATGTAGCAGGGATTGCAATGGGCTTAATAAAAGAGGGTGATCAATTTGCTGTTTTAACCGATATTTTAGGTGATGAAGATCATTTGGGAGATATGGATTTTAAAGTTGCTGGAACTATCGATGGTGTTACAGCGTTGCAAATGGACATTAAAATTGATGGTATTATCGAAGAAATTTTGCAAATGGCATTAAATCAAGCAAAACAAGGGCGTCTTCATATATTAAATATTATGCAAGAAACTTTATCTGAACCACGCTTAGAAGTTTCGCCGTATGCACCACGTATAACCACTTTAAAAATAAACCCAGAGAAAATACGTGATTTAATCGGAAAAGGTGGAGCAACAATTCGTTCTATTACTGAAGAAACGGGAACTTTAATCGATATTAGTGACGATGGTATTGTGCGAATTTCGACATCTGATTTACATGCTTGCCAAGATGCAATAGAGCGTATTAAAAGGGTAACCGCAGAAGTGGAAGTGGGTCGTACTTATGAAGGTCCAATTGTTAAACTGACCGATTTTGGTGCTTTTGTTAACGTATTGCCCGGTCGTGATGGTTTAGTACATATTTCTCAAATTTCTAAAGAACGTGTTGAACAAGTGAGTGATGTATTAAGTGAGGGCCAAATTGTTAAAGTCAAAGTACTAGAAATAGATAGGCAAGGTCGAATTCGTTTGACAATGAAAGATCTGGAAACAGAAATGGAGAATGAAATACATTCGTGATCGAGAAAAAACAACATACATCAGCTTTTATAAGTTTAGTTGATAAAATAAAGCCTCAAGTAAAAGAGTTGACTGTTAATGACTTAAATAAAAAGATTAATAGTCAGCATCGATTTTATTTAATTGATGTACGTGAGCGCGATGAATTTCAGCAAGGAGCTATTGCTCATGCAATTCCTCTTAGTAAGGGCGTCATTGAACGTGATATTGAGAAATACATTCCAGATCTTGATGCAGACATTGTTGTTTATTGTAGCGGTGGTTTTCGATCTTGCTTAGTAGCTGATAATTTACAAAAAATGGGTTATTGCCAGGTTGCTTCATTGCAAGGTGGTTTGCGAGCATGGCTAGAAGCAGGATATCCATTAGTCGTCAAATAATTGGCCGAGGTGGTGAAATTGGTAGACACGCAAGTTTCAGGTACTTGTGGGGCAACCCTTGGAGGTTCGAGTCCTCTTCTCGGCACCAATGCTAAGGGCATATTTTAGTCATGGCCATTAGTCATAGAATAATCTTTTTTATTGATTTGTAATGGCTCTGTAATTTTATTTATTTCATTGCAATTATTTATTTTATTAAATTTATTTAACAGCTTAGTTGTTTCATTTGCTAAGCACGTCATTTCAATAAATGGTCTTATAGAACCGCCGTTATAATCCTCCGTAGCATTTTCACAGTCTTTATCGCGAAGCTTTTTCCATTGAATAATATTTTTCTTGAGCTGAGACTGACAATTCGATAATTGAGCCTTTTTATTAAGTAATATTTGCTTCAATTTGAAAATAGCTGTAGTAGCATCTTTGTCAGCACAAAGATCCATGGTTAATTGGTTTTTGGCTCTGTCACAATCAATAAAGAGAATTTTTAATTTGTTCGCAGGAATATGACTTCGTTTAGATATGTCAGCTAATACCTGAGATTCTAAAGTAATTGATAGTGCTGGCAAAGAGAAAATTATTAAACTAACACAAAGAAAAAAACTTAAGAAAGAAGGGATTTTCATGCTGTGTTTAGAGCTTAAGTAAAACGCAAGTATGGCAAACATATAGCAATATATTTATTATGGCAATAAAAAACTTGGTATTTTTTGAAAAATCGGTTTAAATAGTCAAAATTATTTTTAGCCATATCGCATGTTGAGCGTTTCATCGCCTCTCTATGACATCAATAAAACCTTTGAAGAAAACTTCAATAATCCCCCTTTCTCTTCAATAAAACCATCAGTTCGAAATTGGCCTGATAAAAAACAATGGATTTCATTATTAGGTTATTCTTTAGCCTCGAACATCGGTGCCGCTGCATGTGCCGTAACAACAGGTAAAGGCATTGCATTATTATCTCAACTTGGTTTTGATGTATTGACATACAAAACTATTCGACGTAAAGCCTACCCAACACATCCCTTACCTAACATTGTATATCTAGAGTGTGAAAAGTTATTTAATTATGCTGATTTAAAAGAACCGGTCTATACCAGTGATAAAATTGAAGAAATCAATGAACAATTTGCTATTAGTAACTCCTTTGGTAATGGATGTTTGGAACCGATGGTGGTTATGCAAGATATCGCTTTTGCCAAAAGCGCTTTGGCAGAAGGTCAAATGTTGATTGTGTCTGTTTATGGCGAAGGCGATTCGATTGCATCAACGGCGCAAGATTTTGCCGCAGCGGCATTGATGGCCAAAGAAGCAGGTGCTGATGTTATAGAATTAAATTTTTCATGCCCCAATTTAATGAAATCAGGAGAACCTCTTTATTGGAGTATTGAGTGCGTATCACAAATAACAGCATTTGTTGTGAAATGCTTAGGGAGTATTCCTGTATTATTAAAGTTAGGTTTGATACATCAACATGAATCTCCTAGTAAGTTATTAATTTCTGCTGCACAAGCAGGTGCAAGAGGAATTAGTGCAATTAACTCGATTAGTATGAGAGTGTTAAATAAAAACCATGTCCCAGCATTTGGAAAAAGAATTTATAGTGGAGTTTCAGGTTATCCCATTCGACAGCTAGCATTGCAATGTGTTAAAAAATTAGTCCAAATTAATCAAACTGAAAAATTAAACTTAACTATTTTAGGGATGGGTGGCATTACTATGCCTGAGCATTTTAATGAATTTTTAAATACTGGTGCTGATATTGTTCTTTCTGCAACGGGTATGATGTGGAATCCTTATCTTGCCAAGCAATTTCACCAACAGACGAGATCATGAAAAAATTAGTTTCTGCACAATTGATATTAAAAACAGGTGAATATTTTTCAGGGTATACGCCAGCAAGCCAAACAGCAGAAGTCTCTGGTGAAGTTATATTTAATACAGGCATGGTAGGTTATGTGGAATCCTTAACGGACCCTTCTTATGCAGGTCAGATTATATGTTTCACCTATCCTTTGTTAGGAAATTATGGCGTGCCTTCGCCAGCTACTTGGGAGTCAAGCAAAATTCAAGTAAAAGGAGTCATTATTTCTGAACTGGCAACGTTTTATTCAAACCCTACTGCTCAAAATTCATTAAGAAATTGGCTAGAAATTCAAAATACACCTTTTATTACAGGTGTAGATACACGGGCTTTAACACATAGTTTAAGAGTGAATGGAGTAACTCCAGGTATTATTACTTCATTGAATAAGCCTCATGGAAATTTTATTGAATTCGAAGCTATCGATTGGGTAAAGGAAGTAACAATTACTGAGCCGATCTATTACGGTGAAGGTAGAAAAAAAATAATTGTTGTAGATTGTGGTTTGAAAGAAAATATTTTACGTTGCCTATTAAAATTTCCAATTAAAATTAAAAGGGTTCCTTATAACTATGATTATAGCGAGGAGAATTATGATGGAGTTTTTATTTCCAATGGTCCTGGGGATCCACAATTATGTAAAGAAACAGTAGCTATTTTAAAAAAAGTTTTAATCCAAAAAAAACCTTGTTTTGGTATTTGTTTAGGGACGCAATTGATGGCTTTAGCTGTGGGAGCTAAAACCTATAAATTAATTTTTGGTCATCGTTCACAAAATCAACCCTGTATTTATTTGCCTACACAAAAATGTTATTTAACCTCGCAAAATCACGGTTATGCAGTAAATGAGAAATCACTTCTTAAAGATTGGCAAGTTTTGTTTCGGAATTTAAATGATGGAACAGTTGCAGGGATTGAGCATAAAAAAGATCCTTTTTTCTCCGTACAATTTCATCCGGAGGCTGCACCTGGACCCATGGATACGCAATGGTTATTTGAGCGTTTTTATCGCATGTTATAAAAAATTATGAAAATACAACGATACAAAGGTAAAAAAATTCTTATTTTAGGTTCTGGTGGTTTACGAATAGGCCAAGCTGGAGAGTTTGATTATTCAGGCTCACAGGCCATTAAGGCTTTAAAAGAGGAAAAAATAACTTCCGTATTAATAAATCCAAATATAGCCACCATACAAACCGATGCAAATTTAGCGGATGAAATTTATTTGCAGCCATTAAATTTTGATACTGTGAAACGAATTATTGCTAAAGAAAAACCTGATGGGATTTTACTGGGTTTTGGTGGGCAAACTGCACTTAATTTGGGTTTAGATTTAGAAGAAAAAGGAATATTAAAAAAATATAAAGTTGAAGTATTAGGCACATCGGTAGAGTCAATTCGTCAAACAGAAGATAGGGATCTTTTTAAAATAGCTTTGGCAAATATTAAAATTAAAACACCGCTTAGTTTTGGGGTTAAAACTGTTGCTGAAGCGTTGAAAGCGGGAGAAAAGATCGGTTACCCCATAATGTTACGTTCAGGCTTTTCCTTGGGAGGATTAGGTTCCGGAAAAATTACTCATCGAGAAATACTTGAACAACGAGCACAGGAAAGCTTAGCTACAGCACCACAAATTTTAATCGAAGAGTATTTATTTGGATGGAAAGAATTTGAATATGAAATTGTTCGTGATCAAATGGGAAATAGATTAACAATTTGTAATATGGAAAATATGGATGCAATGGGCATTCATACTGGCGAAAGTATTGTTGTAGCCCCCGCACAAACCTTAAGTAATGAACAACATCAATTTTTACGCAATATAGCATTGCAAGTTGCTGAACATTTTAAGATTGTCGGCGAATGTAATATTCAATTTGCTATTAATCCTAAAAATGGCGATTACCGAGTTATAGAAATGAATGCGCGTTTATCGCGTTCAAGTGCATTAGCGTCTAAAGCAACCGGCTATCCATTGGCATTTATTGCTACGAAATTGGCCTTGGGGTATCAGCTTTACGAAATAAAGAATAGTGTTACACAGGTAACGAGTGCTTATTTTGAACCCGCTTTGGATTATATCGTGGTAAAAATCCCACGTTGGGATACCCATAAATTAAAAGCTGCTGAAAGGACGATTGGGACTGAAATGAAGAGTATCGGTGAAGTAATGGCAATAGGTCGTTCTTTCCCCGAAGCATTACAAAAAGCAGTGGGTATGTTAAATAAGGGGGCAACTTGCTTAATGGATTATCCAGAAGCTATTGATAATCCACGCAAAGAAATACAACTTGCTACTGATAGACGTTTATTTGCTTTGTATCAATTTTTTAAAAACGGTGGTTCAGTTAAACAAGCTGAGAATCTTTCCCAAATTGACTTTTGGTTTTTAGCACAAATTCATCAATTAACAGAATTAGAAAAGCAATTAAATCTACAGAAGTTAAGCAAACTTCTTTTACGCCAATTAAAACAAGCTGGTTTTTCAGATAATTTTATTGCTAAGGCAAAAAATAAGTCAATAAAACAAATAAGGTCTTTACGTTTAAAATACGGAATCATACCTTTTGTGAAGCAAATTGATACCTTAGCTGGAGAATTTGCTGCGCAGACAAATTATCTTTATTTAAGTTATCACGCGGTTGAGCATGATATTTCTCCTGCCAAGCGTGCGCCTATCATTGTATTGGGCTCAGGGCCTTATTCGATAGGATCGTCAGTCGAGTTTGATTGGTGCGCGGTTAATACTGCCAAGACTTTGCGTCAGTTAAATGAAACGGCAATTATTATTAATTCAAACCCTGAAACAGTATCTACTGATTATGATGAATCTGATCGATTGTATTTTGAGCAGCTCACCTTTGAACGCGTACAAGATATTGTAGAGTTTGAATCTGCAAAGGGGATTATTGTTTCAGTCGGAGGGCAGATCGCTAATAATTTGGCTGTACCTTTAGCACAACAACGTTACCATTTATTGGGTACTGATCCAAAATTTATTGATTATGCAGAAAATCGAGAAAAATTTTCAGCCCTACTGAATACGCTTAATGTGGACCAACCTTCTTGGGAAAGAGTTACAAGCTTAAATAAAGCAAAAAATTTTGCAGCTAAAGTGGGTTATCCGGTGTTAATAAGGCCTTCTTATATTTTGTCTGGATCAGCAATGAATGTAGTTTTTGATCCTGAGTCTTTAGATCAACATTTACAAGCAGCTGCTCATGTATCTCAAGAATACCCTGTGGTGATATCTAAATTTGTTCAAGAAGCAAAAGAATTAGAAATAGATGGTGTTGCTCAAAAGGGTGAAATTGTTATTGAGGCCATTTCAGAACATATTGAGAATGCCGGAGTTCACTCTGGAGATGCAACGGTTGTATTACCACCTCAGAAATTATACCTAGAGACCATACGTCGTACTAAAAGCATAGCGCGTAAAATTGTTAAGGCTTTACAGATTATAGGGCCATTCAATATTCAATTTATTGCTAAAAATAATGATATTCAAGTTATTGAATGTAATTTACGAGCGTCACGCTCCTTTCCGTTTGTTTCTAAAGTAACTGGCCATAATTTCATTCAAATTGCAACGGAGGTGATGCTGAATAAGCATCTCACAAAACAATATGAAACCTTAGAACTTGATTACGTTGGAGTCAAAGCAGCACAATTTTCTTACAGTCGTTTAAAAGGTTCCAACCCAGTAGCTCAAGTTGAAATGGCATCTACAGGCGAAGTAGCTTGCATTGCAGAAGATTTACTGGAGGCCTTTTATAAAGCATGGTTGGCAACCGATCAAAATATCGGTGAAAAAAAGCTATTACTAAGTATTGCTGATAACTATAAGATCAAACTTTTACCTTGGATCAAACAACTGGATGAACAAGGCTGGCTTATTTATAGCACGGAAGGAACTCACCAGTTTTTATCACAACAAGGAATCGCATCTTATTTTGTTAACAAGGCAAGCGTAGCTAAAAAACCGAATATTAGAGATTTAATTGCATTGCGTAAGATATCAATAATTATCAATATACCAAGCTCAATGACAGGATTGCAGCAAACAGATGGATTTTTGATTCGACGATTGGCTATTGATCATCATATTCCTCTGATTACTAATGCCCAAATCGCATTGATAATCTTGCAATGTTTAGTTAGTTTGTGGAACAAAGAATTGTCTGTGGAATCTTGGCAAAATTTAGTTTTGAAAAAGAATAAATGATAGTTCATTAGAGTTATTTTTACGGTTGTGATGCAATTATCACCGTTTAGACTGCTTCTTAATTAATGGGAAATTTTTATTATTCGTATTTGTGAGTGAATTATGTCAAAAATCTTAGATAAAAAAGATATTATATCAATTCGCGATCTTTCTAAAAGCGAAGTAAATATTATATTAAATCTTGCAAAAAAATTTGTGAAAAAGCCTTCTAACAGGAATTTACTAGATAAAATAATTGCTCACTGTTTTTTTGAACCTTCAACAAGAACTAGACTTTCCTTTGAAACAGCTACCTTACGTTTGGGCGGACAAATTATTGGTTTTTCTGGTAGTGAAAATTTATCTATTAAGAAAGGAGAAAATTTACAAGATACAATCAAAACGATCTCTTGTTATGCTGATCTTATTATCATTCGTCACCCTCTCGAAGGATCAGCACGTTTAGCAGCAGAAATTTCTGATAAGCCTATTATTAATGCTGGTGATGGAGCCAACCAACATCCGACTCAAGCATTATCGGATTTATTTACATTACAAGAGACACAAGGAAATTTGGAAGGATTGTCTATTGCATTCGTAGGTGATTTGAAATATGGGCGAACAGTGCATTCTTTAGTACAGCTTTGTGCTTTATTTAACATGAGATTATTTTTTGTCTCACCGTCTTTATTGAGATTACCAGAAATAATATGCGATGAATTAAAGCATAAAGAGATTAGATTTTCTTTTCACACTGACCTTGATGAAGTAATTTCTAAAGTCGATATTTTATATATGACTAGATTACAGCAAGAAAGATTTTCTCAATCAGAGCATCAGTTATTTAAAAATCAATATATCTTGACGCGAGATAAATTAAAAAAGGTTAAAACCAATCTGAATATCTTACATCCCTTGCCGCGAGGGCAAGAAATTGATAAAAGCGTTGATGAAACTCCCTATGCTTTATATTTCAAACAAGTTGCCAATGCAGTTTTTGTGAGACAAGCTGTTTTATCATTACTGCTCGGAAAAGTAACATTATAAGCTATATTTGGATTATCTATGAATAAAACTCGTTCGGTTTCCGCAATTGAGAGTGGGGTAGTAATCGACCATATTCCAGCGGGCCAATCACTTAAAATTATGCGGTTACTGCATGTGGTTAATAATAAACAACGGGTTACTTTAGGTTTAAATTTGCGTAGTACATCTTTAAAACTAAAAGATTTAATTAAAATTGAAAATCGTTTGCTTACTCCCCAGGAAATTGATCATATTGCAATCTTTGCCCCGGGAGCTACGATTAACCGAATTGAAAATTTTAAGGTAAGCGTAAAGATTAATTGTGAACTCCCTAAAACAAT
Organism: Pseudomonadota bacterium; assembly: GCA_039805785.1. Classification (GTDB taxonomy): domain Bacteria; phylum Pseudomonadota; class Gammaproteobacteria; order Diplorickettsiales; family Diplorickettsiaceae; genus Aquirickettsiella. Next base: position 20,735 of record JBDLTN010000002.1, read on the forward strand.
ACGTGATGTACTGGTATGTCCTAATCAAAATTGTGTTAATCATATAGAGTCTAAAGGCTATTTTAAGCTTGAAGCTTATTCAAATCAGGTTAAATTACGTTGTTTTTACTGTGAAAAAAAAATTGACCGAGAACAAGTAGAAGAGATTTGTTTATGATTGAATTAAAAAAGAATAAATTATTAAAATTACCTGGATTAATTGATCCTCACGTTCATTTTCGAACACCCGGTCTGGAGTATAAGGAAGATTGGAAAACAGCAGCTAGAGCTAGTATTAAAGGGGGGTATACTACCGTTTTTGATATGCCTAATACCATTCCACCAACAGTCACAGAAATTGCTTTATTAGAAAAAAAATCACTGATTGATAAACAGTTGAAAGAAGTAGGAATTCCTCTGCGTTATTATCTATTTTTCGGTGCGGATAAACAACATTTAGCTGAAATAAAAAAAATAAAAAATCAAGTGATTGGCATTAAAGTATTTATGGGATGTAGTACAGGAGGATTAGTTATCGATGATGATGAAAGTTTACGTGCTATTTTTAAGATAGCTGCTAAAGAAGATATTTTAGTTGCAGTGCATGCGGAGGATGAACAGAGATTAAAAGAAAATGCAAATAAATTTTCTGGACCACAATCCTATTCGATACATTCTAAAATTCGTGATGAATCAGCAGCAGAATTGGCTGTTAAAAAAGCCATTCAGCTTGTTCGTTTGTATGGGACACGATTATATATTTTACATGTTAGTACCCATCAGGAGATTGATTTAATTGCCCAAGCAAAAAAAGAGGGGCTTCCCGTTTTTGCAGAGACAACCCCACATCATTTATTTTTGAATATATCTGATTACCAAACCTTAAATGGTAAGGCTGTAATGAATCCTCCTTTGCGAACCTTTGAGCATCAGAAGGCATTATTTTCAGCAATAAAATCCGGTATTATCGATACGATAGGTTCGGATCATGCACCCCATACATTAGAGGAAAAAGCTAAATCTTATGGAGCTTGTCCCTCAGGTGTTCCAGGTATAGAAACTACATTGCCATTATTATTGGAAGCGTATCACCAAAATTTACTATCTTTAGATAATATTTTGGATTTAACTTCTCGACGCGCGAAAAAAATATTCGATTTGCCCGATCATCTAGATGATTATGTATTAGTAGATTTGTCTTTAGCTAAGAGAGTTGAAGACAAAGATCTGAGTACAAAATGCAAATGGTCACCCTTTTCGGGGCGGCTTTTAAGAGGTTGGCCGGTTACCACTGTATTGAAGGGACATAGCTATGATTTAAGCAAATTATAATTCCAATTTCATAAAAATGATTAGAATTTTTTATTTGCCAATTTTTTTATTTTAAGAAGAGGTTTTTTTAATTAATCCTTTTTTAAACCATGCCAAAGCTTCTAATGGCTCTTCTAAATCTTCAGATAATTCCCCTAATTCTCGGTATGTTTCTAAGTTAGAAGAATCATAAATTAAACTTTTTTCTAAGTAATCTCGCGCTTTTCCCCATAATTTTTGTTGTCTACAAAATCGACCTAAGCTTAATAAAAGATAAGGGTCATCAGGATGTCTTTTTAGCCATTTTTCTGCAATTGCTAATTGGCGGGCGGGATTTGCACTTTTTATCAGACTATAAGTTGCAACAAGTGGGCCAAACCATTGTTTTTTTAGTTGTTTTAAAATTAATGCTTCCGCTGTGGCATCTTCATGATGACTTATAAGTCCTTCAGCATAATAATTTAAAAGTAAAGAATCCTTTTTTAATGTAGAGGGTAAATTTTTCCATAGATTTTCGAGTGTTGATATATCGTGAATATATTTCTCTTCACTTAATAAATTTTCATAACAATCTTGTTGCAATTGTTGAATTTGTTCTTTAGCTATCCAGCTCTTATTTTCTAATTGAGGTAAAATCTCTAAAATATGATGCCAATTTTGTGGCTTTTGATAAATTACAGAAAAAAGACGTTGATCCTCCAGTGCAGTGGTTTTTTGTAAACGCTTTTTAAATCGATTCAGATGCCATTTTTTAGGGAGCATTCCTAAAAACTTTAAAAACCGAATTAAAAAGTAAATTAAAATAAAGGAAATGACTAAAATTAAAATTACCAACCATAATGGCATTTCTAAAGCAAGTTGATGCCACGTAATTAGCATATAACCTGGATCGGCGGTTATCTTAATTCCAACCCAAACTGAAAAGGCAAGAACTAATAAAAATATAAAAAAACGATACATTAAGAGGATTCCTTTGGATTAGCGGAAATAACCGGAGTAGCATTAGTGTTGCTAGACGTTTTTTTCATAATCGAAATTGCCTCGAGTAAAGGTTTTAAATCGAGCGTAGAAGCTTGCAAATTAACTTGTTGTAACTGAGTGATATTTTGCAGGATTGTTTGTGTGTTGAGGGAATTAGTTGCAAAATGATCTTTAAGATTTTCTTGAATTTCTTGCAAGCTAGATTGATAAATAGTGGGTTCATTATGTATTAATGCCCATTGAGCTTGTTGCAATAATAAAAGTAAGTTATGTTGCAAATATTTTTGCTCTGTTTCTGGCAATAAAGGCTCTATAGGTTTATTTAAACGACGAATAATGATCAGCTTTCGGAAGCTATCAAGGCTGTTTTTTAGGGCACGTGTCCATTTATTATCCTGAAGATTAGTAGTAGCCGCTTCATGGGTAGGTGGCTTTAAAGAATTAGAACTTGCCAATAAGGGTAACTGAGTAATTTGGAGTTTTAAAGACTGTAGCTGAGCTAAAATAATTGTTAAATCAATATGTGGTAAAGCTTTTAAATGAGTTACATATTGAGTTAATAATTGATGAAGATTCTCCAATTGAATATCCGGGCTTACTATAGTGCTTAATTGTTGATCAGCTAGCGTCAATGCAGACAAAGCATTGTCAGCATCATGAAAATAAACTAGGTTATACTGAGCTAACTGAACCAGTTGATTAACGTTAGCGAGCAAAATAGCATTATCATTTGAAGATAGTTTTTGTTCGATGAAATTTTGTAGTTGTAGGATTTGTTGCTGACGATTTTTATCGTTGGCTAGATTTTGTGAAATCTGGGTTTGCAAAGAAGTAAGTTGATTTTGATATTCGTTTAGTCGTTCTCTATTCTTGAACCAAAAATAACTTAAACCTAGAAATAAGCCTATCCAGGTAATAAACAATAATCCTATTGTTAGCCAAGCTATAGAGCAGCTTTTTGAACGTAAAGGCTGTTTTTCTTTTTCTGTTTGTTCTAAGATGAGTGTGGGTTGTGATTCCATAATGATTGCTCCCGCCAGGAAAACAAAGTATTCAAGATAGCAGTATTTGTTGCATTATCCGATATTAAGGGCGTTTTTACAAAACCTAGTTTCTTTGCGCTATCTTGGAGTCGAGTGCTAATAACAAGCAATTGCTTTTTTAATAAACTTGCTTGCCAGTAAGGATATAATAAGCTAACTAAGTTTTTTAGTCCGCTATGACTAGTGCAAATAATGATATCAATCGATTTTTGATTGGGAATATTGGATTTATCAATTTTTGGTAACTGTCGTTTATAAACGTTCAGGTTATCCACTTGGGCTCCTCGAGCCTTTAAACTCTCGGCTAAATAGGCACGACCCCCTTCGCCTTTGATGATTAAAAATTTTTTTTGATTAACGTTTTGTAGCGTAGCAAGCTTTAATATGCCCTTACCACTAAAATCATTTTTTGGATATTCATGACAAGGTAAGTCACATTGTGTTAAAGCTAATGCTGTACCCGGCCCAGTGGCGAGAATTTTTAAATTTTTGGGCCAAAAGGAGCAAATACGATGAATTGATTTTGCTATATAGTAGGCTGAATTCGGGCTAATAAAGATCACAAAGTCGTATTGATTAAGTTTTTTTATGCTTAATTCGATTTTTTTTATATTTTTGCTGGGAATAATGTCTAGCGTTGGAAAATGAACGGCTATCCCCTCATATTTCTGGATTTGTTCAATTAAGCTGTGTGCTTGATGCATCGGGCGGGTAATGAGGACACGTAAACCATTTAAAGATGCCATGGACATCAAAATAGCGGTAATTCTAATGAGAGGCAATAGGGGTTTCAAAGAATATTGATTATAGAGCTGAATGGGTTCGCTTGGAAAGGAGTAATGATAGTGTTAACATGAAGATCAGGTATATAAAACAAAAGAGAGTCCTATGGCTACTACATTAAAACCTGTTGCGAAGCCTGAGTTAATCTTTGATGATCAGAGAAATGCTTCTAAATCTCTCGAAAATAAGCTGAGAGATTCGATTGATTCAAAAGAATTGAAATTTGGGTTTCCTACCCCTCTTAATCTTTTAAGAAGACTAATTGAAAAGTTTATTTTGTTCATCATTCAGAAGAAACCTAAGAACGAAACTGCTAACAATAAATTAATTTCTTCTTTTGATGCGCTTAATTCTATCAGAGAAAGTAATTCTTTTGTTCAATCTAAAATACAGGATGTTAAGTTAATTGCGTTAGAATATTTAAATCAGCAAAAAACCAATCGAGATAAACTTCAGGAAAAATTAAAAATTAATTCAAAGGAGATGAAGGATAAAAATGAAGCGGTTGTGAAGCTTTCGGGTATGTTAAAAGAAATAACAGAAATAAATCTCCTAGAGTATGAAACAAAGCTGCAAAAAAGTTATGCAATATTGAAAATGCAGCCATTTGGGAGTGGTGAATCCAAAGAAGATTTTAAAAATCGACTTATAGATTCAGTTGTTGATGCACGTATAAATGCTAAAAATATTTCTGTTGCAGATTCAGTTAAGACAAATGAAGTTTTAACCGACATAGATGATGCTTATAAATATTTACGTAACTATGCAACTCCTCGCCCAAATGCCGCGGATGTTTGCAATAATAAAGAAGAAGATGAAGCAGAAAGATATAATTCCTCATTATCTATGAAAAAAATCTAATGACTAGGGTTGAATCCTATATATGACTCTAGTGATATTTTTCCCTAATTATTGTTATCATTTAGACTAGTATTTTATAAAAGCAATTTTTATGCCTTTAATTGGGATCAAAGATTTAGATTTACAAAACAAACGTGTTCTCATTAGGGAAGATTTTAATGTGCCTTTAGATAAAGGGATCATTACTAGTGATGCACGTATTTTAGCAGCATTGCCAACCATTCAATATGCTTTAAAAAAAGGTGCGGCAGTTATTTTACTTTCCCATCTTGATAGACCAACTGAAGGCCATATTACTCCCGAACTTTCTTTAGCCCCAATTGCTAAAAAACTACAGGAGCTATTAGGGAGGCCAGTGAGATTTATTGATAACTGGCTAGATGGATTTAAGATTTCTCCTGGTGAAGTTGTGCTATGTGAAAATGTTAGATTTCAAACAGGTGAAAAGAAAAACGATTCGACTTTAGCTAAAAAAATTGCCGCTTTAGGTGATATTTTTGTCATGGACGCCTTTGCTACAGCACATCGCAGCGAAGCTTCCACCGTGGGAGTAGCACAATTTTCTTCTCAGGCTTGTGCGGGTTTATTGCTAATGTCAGAGATAAAAGCTTTGAATCAAGCGTTGGAAAATCCAAGTAGACCTTTATTAGCTATAGTGGGTGGATCAAAGGTTTCAACTAAATTAATGCTGCTATTTTCTTTACTTAACAAAGTTAATTTTTTAATTCTAGGAGGGGGAATTGCCAATACCTTTTTAGCTGCTCAAGGTTATTCTATAGGCCGATCCCTATTTGAAATTGATTTAATCAATGAGGCAAAGAAACTTTTAACTTTGGCAAAACAACTAAGTGTTGAAATTGTGTTACCAATAGATGTTATTGTGGCTACAGAAGTTACGGCTAAGGCTGTAACTTCTGTTAGAGAGATAGCTGACGTAAAAGAAAATGAAATGATTTTAGATGTTGGACCAGAGTCAATTAAGCGATATATCGAATATGTGCGTCGAGCAGCGAGTATTTTATGGAATGGTCCGCTTGGAGTTTTTGAATTAGCACCTTTTGAACAGGGAACATCAGCTTTGAGTCATGCTATTGCAAATAGCTCGGCTTTTTCTGTTGCAGGAGGTGGGGATACGTTAGCAGCCATCGAAAAATATGGTATTACTGATAAAATTTCATATATATCTACGGGTGGTGGGGCTTTTCTTGAATTTATACAAGGAGAAACTTTGCCCGCTTTATCGGTATTACAAGAACGGGTACAGGAACGAAACTAATGGAAAGATTTAAACGAACTAAAATTGTTGCTACGTTAGGTCCGGCAACCGATAAAGCGGGTGTATTACAAGCGATGATAGCTGCAGGTTTAGATGTGGTTCGACTGAACTTTTCACATGGTAAAGCAGAAGATCATATTAAAAGAGCCAATTATGTACGCGAATGCGCAAAAGCTGCCGGTCGAGAAATTGCTATTATGGCGGATTTGCAAGGACCAAAAATTCGCATTGCGCGCTTCAAATCAGGTTCTATCTTTTTAAAAAAAGATACATTGTTTGTTTTAGATGCTGATTTAGATAAAGATGTTGGCGATGAATCTTCAGTAGGTATCGACTATAAAGAATTACCCAGAGACGTCCATCGTGGGGATCTATTATTGCTTGACGATGGACGTTTAGTGTTGAAAGTCAAAAAAATACAAAAAAATAAGATATTTTGTCTTGTAGAAGTAGGTGGAGAATTATCTAATAATAAGGGAATTAATCGAAAAGGAGGGGGGCTTTCTGCTGTAGCCTTAACTGACAAAGATAAAAAAGATTTAAAAATAGCAGTTAAATTAAATGCTGATTATATTGCAATTTCTTTCCCGCGAAGTGCAGCTGATATGAATCTAGCGCGGAATTTATTAAAAAAAGCAAAAGGTCATGCAGGCTTAATTGCAAAAATAGAACGTAGCGATGCCATACCTGTGATTGATGAAATTATTCGAGCTTCCGATGCAGTGATGGTGGCGCGCGGTGACTTAGGCGTAGAAATTGGTGATGCTGAACTGCCTGCGGTGCAAAAACATATTATTCAACGAGCCCGATCTTTGGATAAAGCAGTGATTACTGCAACTCAGATGATGGAATCGATGATCCATAACGCTATTCCCACCCGTGCAGAAGTTTTTGACGTCGCAAATGCTGTTTTAGATGGAACAGATGCTGTTATGTTATCTGCAGAAACTGCTACAGGAGATCATCCTGCTTTGGTGGTGATGGCTATGGCGCGTATTTGTTTGGGTGCGGAAAAGCAAGCTAAGACACTTGTATCCCGTCATCGTGTGGAATGTCAATTTTATCGTCCTGATGAAGCCATAGCGATGGCTGCTATGTATACCGCGAATCATTATGATATTAAGGCTATTATTGCTTTAACAGAATCAGGTGCGACGCCATTATGGATGTCTCGGATTCGCTCGGGAATTCCCATTTATGGTTTAGCGCACAGTCTTAAAACAACTCGTCGACTGGCATTGTATCGGGGGGTATATCCTTTTTATTTTAATATTGATAAGGCGCATAAGGAAAATATAGGTCAATTAGCTATTAAGGAATTAGAAAAACATGGGCTTTTAAGAAAAGGAGAGAAAGTTTTAATCACCTATGGAGATTTACTTAAAACAACCGGTGGTACCAATACGCTAAAAATTTTAGAAGTAGATTAGTCGTATTCTATTTTTCAAATTACCTTAATTTAATTTTTTGGTTTTTTAAAGCATTTATTACAAATTCCATAAATAATTAAAGTGTGATCTGTCATTTGGTAGTTAGCTTGCTTTGCAACAAGCTTTTGACGTTGCTCAATAGTTTTATCAACAAATTCCTCTACTTTTCCGCACTTAATGCAGACTAAATGATCGTGATGTGGGCCTTGGTTTAATTCAAATACTGAATAAGCATCCTCAAAATTTTGGCGCTTAACCAAACCTGCACTTTCAAATTGAGTTAATACCCGATAGACTGTAGCTAAGCCTATGTCCTCACCTGATTTTAATAAGGTTTGATAGATATCTTCGGCACTTAAATGGCGTGTTTTCGCTTGCTCAAGTAATTCAAGTATTTTCAATCTAGGGCCAGTTACTTTTAAACCTGCTTGGCGTAATTGTTGATTATCCATTGGATTATCTCTAAACTCCACGATAAGTAATTTGTATGAGATGCTTTTCGATCAATTAAATTTTTTTTATTGTTTATTAAAATTTTGTAGAAATTGAGATTACCAGGTTAATTTTTATTTATGAAAAAATTGCTTATAAGTTTATTTTTCGCTGTACTGATTTCTGGTTGTGGTATTGTCTATAGACCTGATATTCAGCAAGGTAATATATTGCAGCAGTCTACCATAGGCCAGCTGGAAGTAGGTATGACTAAGGAGCAAGTTCGCTATCTGATGGGAAGCTGTGTATTGCAGCAGCCCTTTCAAGCAGATCGTCAAGATTATATTTATTTTCTACAGCCAGGTCATGGCGAGCCTATTCAACGGCGTGTTACACTTATTTTTTCTAAAGGACGTTTACAAGATATCGAAAAATCAGCGCTTAATTAATCGAAGTCTTATATAATTTAATTAATGATTAGAAGCATATTATCCCTTTTTTTGTTTCTTAGCACGATTCAGCCTAATTTTTTTAGGGTCTGTTATGAGAGGTTGATAAATTTCTATTCTGTCGCCTTCTTTTACTTTAGTATCTAAATTGCATAGCCTTCCAAAAATCCCAACCTTATTTTTGCTTAGGTTGATACATGGAAAACCTAATAAAATACCGGAAAGCTGTATGGATGTTGAAATAGTAGTATTAACAGGGACTGAAATTTGGATAAGTTTCTGTTGTTGGCTATTGGCAAAGACTACTTCAATTTGTAAAAAGGACATTTTATTTATCTTTGAAAAGATTCAGGTTTCAAATTTACGATCTCCATAAACTTGCTTGGCACGGTCAGAAAAAGCCTGTACTAAAGTATTAGCAACTTTCTCAAAAACTGGTGAGAAGGCAAGTGCCAGCAAACGTGTAGAAAATTCAAATTCTAAATTTAAGTTGATTCTAGATCCCCGGGAACTTTTTTCAAAAGACCAAAAGCCTTCTAAATGTTTAAATGGACCGTTGATTAGACTAATTTCAATCAACTTGTCCTTTTGTAAACGGTTTGATGTGGTGAAGCTTTTGGATAGCCCCCCTCCAGTCAAAGTAAGTTGGGCCTGTATATTGTCTTCATCCTGACTAATGACTTTACTCTCAGTGCACCAAGGAAGAAATTCACTATATTTTTCAATATGGTTAACGAGTTTATACATCTCTGACACGTTATAAGGCACTTCTAAAGAATGATGAATAAATGGCATAATTAAGTTTTGAGCGACTATCGTTACTATGTTTGCTATGCTTGAGAGCTATGATTGCTAATATGTTTGAGTATATCCCATGAATTCTAAGAAAGCATTGCAAGACAATACTATCGCATTAAATAGGCGCGCTCGTCATGATTACTTTATTGAGCAATCTATCGAGGCTGGCTTAGTTTTGCAAGGCTGGGAGGTTAAAAGTCTTCGCAGCGGGCGTGCCCAATTGACTGAAGGATATGTGGTGCTAAAAAACGGCGAGGCGTGGCTTTTAGGTAGTCATATTACACCACTAGCTACAGTATCTTCCCATCATAGTCATCCTGATCCTACTCGTACGCGTAAGCTCTTGCTGAATGAACGAGAGTTGAGTAAATTTGCTGGTAGCATTATGCGTAAAGGTTATACACTGATTCCATTAAAGCTTTATTGGAAAAAAAACCGGGTTAAGCTAGAAGTAGGCTTAGCAAAAGGTAAGCAGGAGCATGATAAGCGAGCAAGTATCAAGGAAAAAGACTGGCAGCGGGAAAAAATGCGTTTAGCACGTTATTCGAGGTAAGAATAATACCTACATTTAAGATATTGAGGATAATATTATACTAGCCTATCGGAAAGAACCTTATAAATGAGGTATAATAAGCGCTTGGGGGCGACCTGGCTTCGACGTCGGTTACAAACCCTAAGGCGCATGTCGAGGACGCAACTTTGCCTCGTTAATCATGTTGCAAATCTATAGTTGCAGAAAATGACAACTATTTCGCTAAAAACAACGTTGCTATTGCTGCCTAATCGGTAGTTAATTTTGTAACGTTGGGTCTGCCTAAACAGCAGCCGGCGCCATGAACTTCATAGGCTTGTATGTGGAGGTAGTGGTCATAACTGACAAGCTCGTAGTCTAGCCCCTTCTGAGGCGAAAGCTATTAAAACCAAACAGAATCGTCGGTTAATTTCCTGTCAATCGGAGATGGATCGATTAAACTTAAAGATTGCACTAAACATGTAGTGCCAAAGGCAGCGGACTTGCGGACGTGGGTTCGATTCCCACCGCCTCCACCAGATTTAAAATTGTTTTTTAAGAATTTTGGGTTGCCTCAATCATTTAAGATTTAGGTTCGGGATCTATACCTAAATTCTTGCATGATTTAAGTCATTGACCTATCTTATCCTCCTAGTGACAACCTCCTTAAAAAAGAATAGACTACCGGCTCGTTAGAAAAACATGATTAATATTTATGGAAAACCTGGTTGTTGTTGTCCTAGGCCTTAATGAAAATCAGCTCACTGATAAAATATTTCGAGCAGTTGCTCATAGTGAGTGCCATATTGTTGATGCACGTGTAAATACCACGGCAACGCATGTCTCTATGACCTTATTGATAGGAGGCGCTTGGAATACTATCGCAAAATTTGAAACACTTATAAAAAAATATGAAGGTCATGTTTTAGTAGCACGCACTCAGTTTCGTGCTGCGCAACCGGATAGTTTTCCGTATTCATCTTACATTGTGGCCCCTGATCTACCGGATGTACTGACAAAGATTACCCAATTTTTATCTGAACAAGAAGTCACTCTTTATAACCTACATATAGAGTCATATAAAGCTCCAATAACTGAAGCAGCCATGTTAGGTATATCTTTGTCGTTTGGATTTCCAGCACATCATTTAGTAGCTGATTTCCGAGAGCATTTTATTGTCTTTTGTGATGAAAATAATTTTGATGTCGCTATGGAACCTCAGAAAAATTAACTTTAATTTTTCTTAAAATAGATTTTTTAATATGCTAGTTATAAATAAACCCGCACCTGATTTTAGCTTGCCCGCCACTAATAATAAAATAATAAATTTAAAAAATTTAATAGGTAAAAATATTATTTTGTATTTTTATTCTAAAGATTGCACTTCTGGATGTACGCAGGAAGGAAAAGATTTTGCAGAAAATTATAAAAAGTTTGCTTCTTTAAACACTATGATTTTTGGAGTTTCTCGTGATAGTTTGAAACTTCATGAAAAATTTAAGTCTGAACAACAATTTCCATTTGAATTATTATCTGATGCTGATGAAGTAGTCTGTCGATTATATGATGTACTAAAAGAAAAAATAATGTATGGAAAAAAGACTCGTGGAATAGAACGAAGTACCTTTTTGATTGATAAATTAGGTAATTTACGTCAAGAATGGAGAAAGGTCAAAGTACCGGGCCATGTAGATGAAGTTCTACAAGCAGTGGGTGAATTAGTTAGATCATTAGCATAGTTGATTTTTATGGGCATGTATCTTTTTATGAGAGATAGCATTTAAAATAGCTTTTACTACACTTGCCAAAGGTATAGCAAAAAATACTCCCCAAAATCCTAATATTCCTCCGAATATAAGGACAGCAATAATGATAGTTACTGGATGTAAATCTACCGCTTCAGAAAATAAAAAAGGCACTAACACATTAGCGTCTAATGTGATAATTAAAGTGTAAACTATTACCAGATAGGCAAAATGTGCAGTCCATCCCCATTCTAAAAATCCGATAATAAGAACAGGAATAGTTACCATAACTGCACCAATATAGGGGATAATGACTGAAATCCCCACTAATACACTGAGTAATATAGCGTACTGAAGACCAAGTATCGCGAATGAAAGATAAGTAACTATCCAAACTATCAGCATCTCTAATGCTTTTCCTCTCACATAATTGCCTGTTTGAGTAAGAACTTCTCTCCATACTTGAGAGATTAATCGACGCTTTTCAGGTAGGTATTGAGATAGCCAATTGATTATTTTTTTTTCATCAAGTAAGAAAAAATAGACTAATAATGGAACGAGCACAAAATAAATAGCGAAGGCAATAACATTGGGAATATAGCCTAATGAGGCTGATAATATCCCTTGTCCAGTATGGGTTAATTCCCCTTTAAACTGAGCGATCCATTCTTGAATCTGACTGGCCGATGTATAGCCTGGATAACGAGTAGGAAGGTACAGAAGTAGTTCTTGGCCTTTTGCAGCCATGGCAGGTAATTCGCTAATTAAGTTGCTTAATTGGCGAAATAACAATGGCAACAAACCCACAATAGCCAAGATAACTAAACCTACAAAACTAATATAAACTCCTAAAACCGCAGCTATTCGTGGTAAGTGGAGTTTTTGTAATGAGCTGATCGGCCATTGTAATAAATAGGCCATAACGACACTGACAAATACTGGGGCTAAAATTTTACCTAAAGAAGCGAAAACAATGATAATGAATAATAGGAATAGCCACAAAATTGCCAATTCTGGGTCGAGAAGATATCGGTCAATCCAATTTTTAACAAGTTGCAACATAGTTTAAATGGCTACTTCAAAGAAGTATGAGTAAATGAAGTCTATTGAACAGACAAGTTAAAGTCAAAAATATACTTTTGTTAGTTAATTTTTCCTAAATTTCGACGTACATTGTTCAAAATCCGATCTTTTCAGGATTGGACCAAATTAAACTACAAATCAAATTTGTTCTTATCTTTTTGAGTTCAAAAGAGGCGCTTCATTCCCACTCTATTGTTGCAGGAGGCTTACCCGAAATATCATAAATTACTCGAGAAATACCAGGTACTTCATTAATAATTCGATTTGAAACGGTCTCAAGTAAATGATAAGGCAGATGTGCCCAGCGAGCCGTCATAAAGTCTATAGTCTCTATAGCTCGGATTGCAATAATTGGTGCATATTGGCGAGCGTCCCCAATAACTCCTACAGAATTTACGGGTAAAAAAACGCAGAAAGCTTGGCTTATTTTGTTATAGTAGTTCTGAGCACGTAATTCTTCCTGTAAAATAAGATCAGCTTTACGCACAAGGGCGATATTTTTTTGGTTTACTTCTCCTAGAACGCGGATAGCTAATCCAGGACCCGGAAAAGGGTGTTTATAAACTATCTCGGTTGGCAAACCTAATTCTAAACCTAGTTCACATACTTCATCCTTAAATAATTCTCGTAAAGGTTCGAGTAACTTAAGTTTAAGTGTGTCTGGAAGTCCACCGACATTGTGATGTGATTTTATCGCATGGGCCTTTTGAGTACTTGTTCCGGCTGACTCTATAACATCGGAGTAGATAGTTCCTTGTGCTAACCAAGCTATCTCTTGGTGTTTGTTTGCTTCAGTTTCGAATATTTCAACAAATAAATTTCCGATGATTTTACGTTTTTCTTCGGGATCCGTAATCCCTTTTAACGCATTTATAAAGCGTTCAGATGCATCTATTTTTACAACTGAGATATGCATATCATCAGCTAAAGCTTGTATTGCAGAATCTTTGTCAGTAATACGTAATAAACCCGTATTAACAAACACACAGAGTAATTGGTTACCAATTGCTTTATGTAATAATGCAGCTAAAACAGTAGAATCGACACCACCGGAAAGTGCTAACAAAACCTTTTCCTTACCTACTTTCTCTTTTATTTCAGCGATTTCATGTTCTAAAATTTTAGGAGCTGTCCAACTTGGTTGGCAATGACAGATTTTTTCCACAAAACGCGCCAATATTTTTTTCCCTTGCCGCGTATGAGTTACTTCTGGATGAAACTGCAAACCATAGAAATGACGTGTAGTATCCGCCATGCCAGCAATTGGAGTATTCGGAGTATTTAATATAACAACAAAACCCGGTGGTAGTTGTTCAACATGATCACCATGGCTCATCCAAACATCCAGTAATGCGTCCTTTTCCTTTTTTGGATTATCTTGAATATGACTTAAAAGCTCAGTTTCTCCCGTTACTAAAGCAGGCGCATATCCGAACTCTCGGTTTGCACAAGAAACGACTTTACCACCAAGTTGTTCTGCCATGGTTTGCATGCCATAACAAATACCTAAAACGGGACAGCCTAAACTGAATACTATTTTTGGTGCTCGAGGGGTTGTTTCTAAAGTTACTGTCTCGGGGCCACCGGATAAGATAATTCCTTTAGGAGCAAAGGCCAAAATTTCCGATTCGGGGATATCATAAGGGTAAATTTCACAATAAATATGTAACTCTCTGATTCGTCGAGCAATTAACGGCGTGTATTGTGAGCCAAAATCGAGAATCAGTATGCGCTCTTGAGGGATAGTCATCTTATGTACACTCCGTTTTTATTTGAGGTATAGTTTTAATTTTCATATAAATTGCTATGAATATGAGAATTGATTTAACGAAATAGTCAATCTTCGCGATAATAATTAGGGGCTTCTTTAGTAATGGCTACATTATGGACATGGCTTTCTCTGATTCCGGCAGCGGTGAGTTTTATAAATTGTGCCTTTTTATGAAGATTAATAATGTCAACGCTTCCTGTATAACCCATACCTGCTCTAACTCCACCTAATAAATGTTGAATAACTGTTTGTAAAGGGCCTTTATAAGGAATTCTTCCTTCTATGCCTTCAGGGACTAATTTGTTTGATTCTAATGTATCTTGAAAATAGCGATCAGACGACCCTTGCTGCATGGCCCCCAAAGAGCCCATGCCACGATATGCTTTGTAAGGTTGACTTTGATACAGTTCGATTTCTCCAGGGGCCTCTTCAGTTCCAGCAAATAAGCTGCCTATCATGACTGAGTGTGCACCCGCAGCCAAGGCTTTACATAGATCCCCTGAATATCGAATTCCGCCGTCGGCGATGATAGTTACGGGTTTCCCTTTGAGGGCAGCAGCAACATTCATGATAGCTGTAATTTGAGGAACACCTACACCGGTCACAATTCGAGTTGTACAAATTGAGCCAGGTCCTACCCCTACTTTTATTGTATCTGCACCTGCTGCCGCCAAGGCTTTTGCGGCTTCAGCAGTAGCGATATTCCCGGCTATAAGAGAGACTTCAGGATATTTTATTTTTAACCATTTAACCATATCAATAACACTTTGAGCATGGCCATGTGCGGTATCTACACAGAGTATATCGACACCTGCTTCAATCAAAGCTGATGCTCGCTCCTTAGCATTATTCCCTATTCCTACTGCCGCACCTACGCATAATTGGCCACGTTGATCTTTAGTTGCAAAAGGTTTTTCTTTAGTTTTTTGCAAATCTTTTGCTGTCATAAGGCCTCTGCATCGAAATTGATCATCGACAATCAAGATTTTTTCTAAGCGGTGGCGATGTAGTAAGTCTATTATTTCTTCTGAAGTAGCTTGTTCTTTAGCTGTAATGAGCTTTTCTTTAGGGGTCATTACTTTAGAAGCAGGTTGCTCTAAGCTTTTTTCGAATCGTATATCTCTATGTGTGACTATACCGACGAGTTGTTCCTTTTCAATAACCGGTATTCCTGAGATTGAATAAGTTGCCATTAGCTTAAGTAATTCACCTAAAGTAGTTTCAGGAGCAACAGTGATGGGATTTCTTACCATTCCATTTTCAAAATTTTTTACTTTTTTAATTTGTTGAGTTTGGGCTTCTATGGACATATTTTTATGAATAATGCCTAAACCACCTTCTTGAGCGAGTGCTATCGCAAGCTTTGCTTCGGTTACTGTATCCATTGCGGCTGAAATCAAAGGGATTTTGAGGTTAATTTTAGAAGTTAACTGTGTTTCAAGTGATACATCTTTGGGTAAAACTACCGAATGATTGGGGAGTAATAGTATATCGTCAAATGTTAATCCTTCTTGAATGGTTTTCATAAATTTAACAGAACTAAATAAAATTGCGTAGAAGGTACCTTATAGCCCCCACCAAGTCTAGTGGTTGAAAAATAAAAAACCATATTTGGTCCTAAGTAGCTTAGCATTTATTATCTATTTTTAGTTAACTACTTGAGTTAAAATAATTTTTTTTAGTTTAATAAATATCTCTTACAAGGAGACTGACAACTATGTCCAAGGCGTTACTTCAGCGTAATTTAGATACTCCCGGTACAAGACTTAAATATTTACGCTCCATTTTACGATTGACTCGGGCGTATATAGAAAAGAAATATAAGTTGCCGGAAATTACTTTAAAATCTTGGGAAAATAGTATGATCAAGATTTCTAAAAATGGCATTAAACGTTGTGTAGCTGTGTATAAAAATGAAGGCTTGATAGTTGATGAGTCTTGGATAGCTGATGGCAAAGGCTTGGATCCTACAGTTAGACTTTCGTTAGGTCATTATTTTGCAGTACCGAATGAAATAGTTAATTTACCTATCGATGCAGATGATGAAATTGCTATGATGCGAGATGCTCAGGAATTTCGAGATCGATACGCTAATGCAGTAGTGATGATAGTTTCTAATGATGAAATGAGTCCTCAATATAGAGCTGGAGATTATGTGGGGGGACGTCTTCGACCCAGCAACGAATTTGACTCGATCATTAACAAAGATTGTATTATTTACTTGAAAGACGGTGGTCAATATTTCCGTCGGCTTTTTAAAGATTCTTTAGGGCGTTTTAACCTTGCTTGTTTAAATCCACTTGGAAAAACTGCAGAGCCAATCATTTTTGATGCGGATATAGAATCTGCTGCCCCAATTATCTGGATTCGAAGAAAAGATGAATAGATTTTAATGAAAAATAAGATTACCGCTATATATATTCTTATAATTGGCTTTTTTAAAAAACCTTAAAATATGATAGTAGTAATTAATAAGGATAAGTCTTAGGATCTAAATTAATAATATAATCCAAAATTCAAATGCAAAGAATACTTTCTCTTTCAATGATCTTAGTGAGATCATTTTTAAGTCTGGTAATTTGGTTATAGTATTTTGTGAAAAATTTATAATGATTAAATTTAGAGAATCCAGTAGCTAATACAATGATGTAGTTTAAGTGACATTGCTTATGCGTAAGCATTAAGCCATTTCTCATGCCATGCAAGGTTCTCTGTCTCATAATTTCTTTTCCGTAGGAGTCGACATGGTCTATTTCTGAAAACGGTATAATACTTCTTTGAGATAATTTTCTAGCTTGAATTAAAGGATCATTGTTAATTATTTGATTTTTATCGCAATAAATTTCCCATTCTAATCTAGAAATCAAAGAAGTGAGTTTTTTTTGGGCATGGTTTTCTATACCTACAGCAAAATAGTCTATTGGAGGAATATTAATGTTATTTATGTAATCGAAAAAGGTAGATCGTGTAGACTCAGTAGATATAGGGGTGTAATGATATTCCTTCATGGAAAATAGACCTCATTGGACAATGATACAAGAAGTAAGCTTTGAGTTAGTATTTTAAAGCTTTACATGCTATAAATGAGGAATATTTTATCATATTTTTTTATCAAACAAAGATATATTTATACCAAGGTATTACGGGATTTGTATGTATCCACTTTATCAGGCCAATGCAAAACCGCTTGTTATTGCTCATCGTGGAGGGGCGGGATTGTGGCCTGAAAATACTTTATTTGCTTTACAAGAGGCTGCAAAATTAGGAGCAGACTTAAGTGAGATTGATATTCATATGAGTAAAGATGGCGTTTTAGTTGCTATTCATGATGAAACAATTGATAGGACAACGAATGCTAAAGGCTTAGTCCAAGATCTGACGTTGGCTGAATTAAAAAAATTAGATGCAGGATATCATTGGACTAATGATGAGGGGCATACTTTTCCCTTCCGAGGACAGGGAATAAAAATTCCAAGCTTGAGCGAAATCTTTTCAGCATTTCCAAAGCAAGTTATTAATATAGAAATAAAGCAAAATGATCCACCTATTGTTGCTGCTTTAAGAGAGCTCATAACTCAACATAAAAAAACTAAACAGGTATTAATATCTGCTTTTAATTCACGTACCATGAAAGTAGTGCGCAGGCTATGCCATAACATCGCGACTGCAGCTACACAATCAGAATTGAATCGATTCTCTAAATTGAGCAAATTATTTTTAACCCGACCTTTTTTATTACCGGCAATTACTCTGGCAGTCCCTTATGATATTGTAACCCCACATTTTGTAAAAGCAGCACATAAAAAAAATATAAGGGTAGATGTTTGGACAGTTAACGAAATTGAAAAAATGGAAAGATTACTTACTCTAAAAGTTGATGGTATATTGACGGATTTTCCAGATAGGATGCTAAATTTGCTTCAAAAGCTCGATAGCTCACCTTAAAGATGTTTTGAAAAATCTTGTAAGTGTTTTTGAACTTTTAAAGCTTAAAAAATACTCCTCGTGTAAACCTCCCAAACTTACCCCAGTTTTTAAATAGAGGAATTTTTATTTAGGCATTGAGAATAGTATATGGGTGTTTGATTATTTAAAGCTTCATGGGGTCTTTCCTCGTTATAATGTTTAAGCC
>JBDLTN010000003.1:0-33219 GCA_039805785.1 Pseudomonadota bacterium
GGTAACTGTCACATTAAGTTTGAACCACTACACTTTAAATAATCAAACACCCATATACTATTCTCAATGCCTAAATAAAAATTCCTCTATTTAAAAACTGGGGTAAGTTTGGGAGGTTTACAATAGCTGCCCTTTTTTTATAGTTATAATGTTTTTCTCAGATTCAAGGGGTGGTACATTAAGTTTTTCACTTGCATTTTGGGTAGCGGTTAGCTCCGTCAACGATAATTTTTTTTTATTGCGGTACATCGTTTTATAAAACCCTTTATTCCTAGCAATGTTATATGAGCCTCATTTTAAACCTTACACTTAATTTACCTCAAAGTTATGGTTGCTTGATTTCTAACAAAGGGGTTTTGTTGAAAATAAAAAAACGCTGTATGGTAAACGAAAGGATAAATAGCGCAATTTCAGCAATAATCTTGCTACTGTAAACATTTATTCCAAAACCGTGGATAAATTTAATGAGACTGTAAGCAACAAGACCTAAAAAACTTGCTAAGGCCGTATATTTTAACGCAGCGGGTAGCCAATGATTTTTACTTTTAAAAGCAAGATGTTGATTTAGGTTAAAGTTAAAAGTGGCTGATAAAATGCGCCCTAATAACACGGCTAGAAATATATTTTTTTTTAGCCAATAGGTTAAAAAAAATAAAGCAAAATCAATTGCTGCTGAAATTAAGGAAATAGCGGCAAAACGAATGAAAACAAAATAAATTTTAATGGAATCGATTAAAGGATTAAAATGAGAAGAACGATTATCATCTAGATAGATTGTTTTTATCGGAATTTCTTGAATATTAATTTGGTGTTCTTCTGCAATTAATAACATTTCTAATTCAAATTCATAGCCGCGTGCATTTGAATTGAGTAACGGTAATAACAGGCAGCGCGGAATGACACGTAACCCAGTTTGTGTATCTTCTAAAAGCGTTTTGCTAAATAGGCGTAAAATATATTTAGTTAGCTTATTGCCGAATCGGCTGCGCCAGGGAATGGGTGTTTTGTTAAATGTGCGTTTTCCAAGATAGAGGTGTGAAGGCTTTTGCATAAAAACTGCTGAGAGATGCAGGATATCTTGGGGAAGATGCTGACCGTCGGCATCTGCAGTGACGATACCTAATTCTTTAGGATGACTAGTGGCCAACCAATGTTGAAATCCTGTTTTAAGTGCCTGACCTTTGCCTTTATTTTTATTATGACGGAGAAGCTCAATGTTAAAGGTTTGAATTTTAGAAAAAATGTCTTGTTTATCGGGGTCAGAGCCATCATCTACTACAATAATTCGTTGTGTAGATTGGTTTTCTCTTAAGGATTTTATTAAGGTGACCAGATTATCGTTAGGCTGATAAGCAGGTATAAGAATGGTTGGATGAAAGTCCGTTAGCATAGCTTGAGTATAAGTAAAAGAGATAATGGAGACTAGTCCTTAATAAGATTCACTTGGAGGACGGTTACAAATATTAGGTATAAAGTCAATGACTCTTTTGTAAAAAACTATAAATTTAGATTGAATAAGGCTAAGGTTTGTTCACCTTGGGAGGTCTGGGGTTGAAAGCTTATTTTTCTATTCATGTTTAACAAATTGATATGACAAACAATGTCCGGTTTAGGTAAAAAAGCAGAGGCCCGTTCGGGCCATTCTATTAACCATAGAGCAGGCTGCTCAAGTTCATCGCAGAGTCCTATTTCAAGTATTTGGTTGGCAGATTGTAAACGATAGAGGTCAAGATGGTTAATAGAATAATTAGCTATTTCATAGGTTTCTATTGAGGTGTAAGTTGGGCTTTTTACTAAGCCTGGATAACCTAAATTTTTTATTAGCGCCCGTACAAAGAAGGTTTTTCCTACACCTAACTCCCCATTTAAAAAAATGATTAATCTTGTATTTTTTGGACAGCATTCCGCTAACTTTTTGGCTAATTGTTCGGTTTCTTTTTCAGTTTTTAAGAAAATTGCTGACATAGAAGTTTAAAAATTGAGTTTAATCTTTTATTTTTTTGTATTTCAATTTCTTCTTAGCTTGAGTTTCGTCAATACCTAAGCGTTTCAGTCGATCAAATTCATAATCAGTAAAATTGCCGGTAAAACAATCAATTTGATCGTCTTGAAAAGCTAATATATGGGTTGCTATTCGATCTAAAAACCAGCGATCATGGGAAATAACGAGTGCACAACCGGGAAAACTTAATAATGCCTCTTCTAAGGCACGTAAAGTTTCTACGTCCAAATCGTTGGTGGGTTCATCAAGCAGTAAAACATTACCACCGGCACGTAATAACTTGGCTAGATGGACACGATTACGTTCTCCTCCGGATAGATTTTTTATTAATTTTTGTTGATCTGATCCTTTGAAATTAAAGCGACCTACATAGGATCGAGATGGCATTTGAAATTGATTAATCGTCATTATATCGAATCCTTCGGATATTTCTTGCCAAACAGTATGCTCTGGATTCAGTGAGTCACGATTTTGATCGATATAGGCTAATTGTACGGAAGTACCGAGATGGATTTTTCCACTGTCGGGCAATTCTTGTTGCATAATTAATTTAAACAAGGTTGATTTTCCAGCACCATTTGGGCCAATAATCCCTACGATAGCCCCTTTGGGTACGATGAAGTTAAAATCATTGATTAACATCCGATCCTTAAAGCCTTTGGTGAGATGGTCAAACTCTAATACCGAGTCGCCTAAGCGCTGACCAGGAGGAATATAGAGTTCTTGAGTCTCAGCTTGTTTTTGAAATTCTTGTGAACTTAGCTCTTCAAAGCGTGCTAGGCGGGCTTTACTTTTTGCTTGTCGGCCTTTGGGATTAGTACGTACCCATTCTAATTCTGCTTTTAAGCTTTTTTCATGAGCGGCTTGTTGTCTTCCTTCTTGAGCAAGACGTTTTTGTTTTTGCTCTAACCAAGAGGAATAGTTGCCTTCGTAAGGAATCCCATGTCCGCGATCAAGTTCTAAGATCCAACCGGCAACATTATCTAAGAAATATCGATCATGTGTGACAGCAATGACAGTACCTGGATAATCATGTAAATAACGTTCTAACCAGGCCACACTTTCTGCATCTAAGTGGTTAGTTGGTTCATCAAGCAACAACATATCTGGATTAGATAATAATAATCGACATAATGCGACTCGACGGCGTTCTCCTCCAGAAAGCTGAGTGATTTGGGCATCCCAGGGCGGTAAACAGAGCGCATCGGCGGCTATATTTAATTTCCGTTCTAATTCCCAACCCCCTTGAGCATCGATTTGGGTTTGGAGCTCTCCTTGTTCTTCAAAGAGTTGATTCATGGCTGATTCACTCATTGGCTCAGCAAATTTCATGCTGATTTCGTTAAATCGATCGATGAGTTTTTTAGTATCGGCGATAGCATCTTCTACGTTACCCCGCACATCTTTCAGTGGGTCTAATTGCGGTTCTTGAGGTAAATAGCCAATTTTGATTCCTGGTAATGCGCGTGCTTCACCGACGAAGTCCCGATCTTCTCCAGCTAATATGCGGAGTAAAGTTGACTTACCAGAACCATTTAGCCCTAAGACCCCAATTTTTGCACCAGGATAAAAAGATAGCCAAATATCTTTAAGGATTTCTTTCTTAGGAGCAACGATTTTACTCACTGCTTGCATGGTATAGATATATTGTTGTGACATAACGCTAAAATCAATGGATTATTAGAAAGTAAGGGACGAATACTAGCAATATTAGCTAGAACTAGCCAGATTTTTTCGTGATCGACTTCCTTTTAAAAGGAAGTCGATCGATATTGCTGATTTCTTTAAGTACTGTTACTGTGGCTGAGATTTTTATCCGGATAATGATAACTTTGATCGATGGCTTTGTTGATTTTTTTACTCTGAAAAAATGTATTTTTTTTAGCTTCATCTCCGACATGCTTTCGTTTGGCATTAAGTTTGATGTGAGTTGAACTTAATGATGGGTTTGTTTTAGGTAATGTTTCTGTTTTTGAAGAATTTGCTAATAGAGGTTTATTTTCAATCAGAATCGGGGTTATCCCGGTTTTGACTTGCGGGATCAAAAATAATGGGATCGAAACCTTAAGCTGGGTAGCCTGGCTAGATTGTAATTGAACTAATAAAGCGTTTACCTCACTAATTTTATTATTGGTTTCTTCTTTTTCTTTTTGTCTCTTATTGTTAGCATAGCAATCAGAAGCATGTTGGAAATAAACAATAGCTTTTTCAGTTTCTTTAATTGATCCAGAGCCTTTGGATAATAAAAAATCAGCATAATTGTAAGTAAAAGCTGCAGTTAAATCATTTTCATATTTTTCCCAGTTTTTTGCATAAACGTCGATTTGTTTTTTAAGTTGATTAAATTCTTTATAGAATTCAGGATTATTACTAAAATTCAGTTGACGTTCAAACAAAGAGATTAATTTCAGAAATTGTTGAATTCGTAGACAATAACTTATCAACTGCGACTCATTTTGTTTAATAGTAATATCATTGAGAGGGCAAAGTTGAAAGGAGTTGACTTCGCACTTTAGGAGGCCAAACCTGGCCGCGAGTCTATAAAATTCAAATTCGGGCAAAGGCTCCACATTCTCTAGGTGTTTTATGATTGCCAGATATAACTTACCAATACTTTTATAATTATCCGAAATTTCTTTATTTTTTTTAATTTGTTTATAAAATTCTTGATTAGCACTAGTTAATAACTTACGAATTTTTTTGATAAGCTTTAAATTATTCAAATGAATCACTCCTTGTTCCTTTTATTTTTAACGCATACTACCTGAGAAATGAATTGAAAACTAGTTTTTGATTAGCTGCTAAAAAGCAAGTAATATAAGAATTTTATTAAAATTGTTTGATATTCAAAGAGGATTAAAACATGTCTTATTCATTAAAAGAAACGCTTAGCGATTTTGATCCTGATTTATGGTCGGCAATGCGCAAAGAAGCTCAACGTCAAGAAGATCATTTAGAATTGATTGCTTCAGAGAACTACGTCAGTCCGTTGGTATTGCAAGCCCAGGGTTCTATTTTAACTAATAAATATGCCGAAGGTTACCCTAATAAACGCTATTATGGGGGTTGTGAATATGTTGATATCGTTGAACAGTTAGCTATCGATCGAGCCAAGCAATTATTTCAAGCGGATTACGCGAATGTGCAGACGCATTCAGGTTCACAGGCCAATGCAGCAGCTTACATGGCATTGCTGGAACCAGGTGATACCTTATTAGGTATGAGTTTAGCACATGGTGGTCATTTAACGCATGGAGCCAAAGTTAGTTTTTCAGGAAAAACCTATCATGCTTATTCTTATGGCATTACCGCCGATACCCAATTGATTGATTATGCAGAAGTTGAATCCTTGGCAAAAAAATACAAGCCTAAATTAATTATTGCGGGTTTTTCAGCTTATTCCAGAGTGGTAGATTGGCAACGCTTTAGGGATATTGCAGATGAAGTAGGTGCTTATTTTTTGGCGGATATGGCGCATGTAGCGGGATTAGTGGCAGCAGGTCTATATCCTTCGCCGGTTCCTATAGCTGATGTGGTGACTACAACGACACATAAAACCTTACGTGGTCCGAGAGGCGGCTTAATTTTAGCACGGGCGAATCCAGAAATTGAAAAAAAAATAAATTCAGCGGTATTTCCCGGACAACAAGGCGGACCGTTGATGCATGTTATTGCGGGTAAAGCCGTCGCCTTTAAAGAAGCGTTGGAGCCCAGTTTTAAACTCTATCAGCAACAAGTAATAACGAATGCAAAAGCGATGGCCCAGGCGATGTCACAAAGAGATTATAAAATTGTCTCGGGCGGTACCGATAATCATCTCTTCTTAATTGATATGATCGAAAAAGGGATTACAGGTAAGGAAGCTGAAGAAATATTGGAAAAAGCTTATATCACTTTGAATAAAAATATGTTGCCCAATGATCCTCGTTCACCTTTTGTCACCAGCGGTTTACGGATAGGTACACCCGCGATAACGACCCGAGGCTTAAAAGAAAAAGAGGCAAAGGACGTGGCAAATTGGGTTTGTGATGTTCTGGATAATCTGAAAGACCCCGCTTGTATCGAAAAGGTTAGGAAACAAGTCATAGCACTCTGTCGGCAATTTCCAGTATACTTAGCTTAAACTCCGAGTTCTTCTAGAGATACAATGATGTATTGTCCTTTTTGTAATGAAGCAGATACTAAAGTGATCGATTCTCGTTTAAGTAGTGATGGCCAACAGGTACGGCGTCGACGTGAATGTTTACAATGTAATGAACGTTTTAGTAGTTTTGAATCAGCTGAACTAGGGTTACCTCGAGTAGTCAAGCGTGATAATACACGGAGTGCTTTTGATCAGGAAAAATTACGAGCAGGTATGCTTAAAGCACTAGAAAAAAGACCTATTTCCAGTGAACAAGTAGAAGGGATCATTGTACGTTTAATAAAAAAACTACGTTCATTGGGAGAACGTGAAATTTCTTCACGACAAATTGGTGAATGGGTCATGGAGGAGCTTTGTGATTTAGATCCAGTTGCTTATGTACGCTTTGCATCGGTATATCGAAGTTTTCAGGATATACATGCATTTAATGAGGCGATAGAGCAATTAAAACAAGATATTTCTGCTAATAAAAAACAAACCCATGACATTGAAATCGAAAAAAAATAATTTTAAAGCAAAGCAACGCTCACGTCGTTTTGCTATGCAAGCCATTTATCAATGGCATTTAACTCAGGAAGAACTTACTGCTATTCAATCCAAATTTTTGGACCAAGAAGAAATGGTCAGTGTGGATACGGCTTATTTTCTCTTGCTAGTTCAAGGGGTTTTGCAGGACCATGAAGCATTAGATAAGCATTTACAGGAATTTTTGGATCGTCCCTTGAAAGAGTTAGGTTTAGTAGAATTGGCAATTTTAAGATTAGGTGTCTATGAATTGCTTGAGTGTTTGGAAGTTCCTTATAAAGTTGTATTAAATGAATCGATCGAGTTAGCTAAAATGTTTGGTGCGACGGATAGTTATAAATATATTAATGGTATTTTACATCGAATAGCGCAAAAAAATCGTGTTTTGGAATATACTAACACTAGTGAAATGACTGGCAAGGAATCGCAAGCATAATCCGATCAGAATGTATTATGACACATAATGCTTGCATTGGGTGTCAACGCAGTTAAAAATTTAAATGCCAAAACTCTAAGGATCAATAATTTTCTAATCCCTATGTCATTTAATGAGTTTGATTTAATTCAACGTTTCTTTAACCGACCCATCAATCCGCGTAGAGATGTTATTTTAGGTATAGGGGATGACGGGGCGATACTGCAAGTTCCATTTAATCAGCAATTGGTAGTAAGTACTGACACTTTGGTGTCAGGCCGCCATTTTCCTGCAAATACACTACCTGCTGATATTGGATATAAGGCTTTAGCTGTTAATTTAAGTGATTTGGCTGCAATGGGCGCACAGCCAGCATGGGTATTATTGGCACTGACCTTACCAAACGCCAACGAAGTCTGGCTGAAAGAATTTACTGATGGTTTTTTCCCTCTAATGCAAGACTATCATTTGCAACTGGTAGGAGGTGATATGACACAGGGACCTTTGACTATTACTTTTCAGGCCTTAGGGTTTGTTCCTCCAGATAAAGCGTTAAGTCGGGTCGGTGCAAAGCGGGGCGATCGTATTTATGTAACAGGAACCTTAGGTGATGCTGGTTTAGCTTTAGAATCTCTTAATAACAAAAATTGTTTTGGATTAAGCCAATCTCAAGTTTCTTTTGCTATGCAACGTTTAAATCGACCTGAACCACGTATCGAATTAGGTCTTGCGTTACGCGGTATTGCCAGTAGCGCTATTGATGTTTCAGATGGTCTCGCAGCTGATTTGGCTCATATTCTATCCGCCAACCAAGTAGGTGCGATACTTCAATTAGAAAAGCTTCCGTTATCAGATGCACTGAAAGTCTTGCCCACTGAAAAAGCATGGCAATTGGCCTTAAGTTCGGGAGATGATTATGAGTTATGTTTTACTGTGTCCGAGTTACATGAGAGAACATTGCAACAGCGTTTAAGCCTGCAGCATGTTCCTTATGCCTGTATTGGAAGTATTAAAAAAGAACCTGGATTACTCCTACTCGATAACAATGGATCCGCTTTTAATATGAATAATTCGGGCTACCAACATTTTGTTTGAAAAATTCTTAGAGTCTGTTGTAATTTAGTTCTATGTGTATAATCTTTTTCGATAGGCTAGGTAACTATTATTTATGAGAGAAATTATGCAGAAGGATCTAGTTCGTAAGGTATTTAGTCATCCTATTTACTTAATTGCATTTGGTTTCGGTGCTGGATTATCGCCTATTGCCCCAGGGACTTGTGGAACCTTGGTTGCCATTCCATTGTATTATTTAATCCAGTCTTTTTCTTTAGTTAATTACGGATTGATTTTATTATTTGCTATAGTGATTGGTATCTGGATTTGTGATGTTACCGAACGGGGAATAGGTGTTCATGATTATTCAGGAATAGTTTGGGATGAAATATGTGGATTTGGATTGACAATGTTTGCCGCTCCACAAGGTTGGTTATGGATAGTCATTGGTTTTGTGTTATTTCGATTATTTGATATTGTAAAACCTTGGCCTATTGCATACATAGATCGAAAAATGCCGGGCGGATTAGGTGTCATGGTCGACGATTTAATGGCAGGCGTCTATGCTTGGATAGTTTTACAGCTAATCCATTTCTTTCATTTTTTCTAAGCCCATTGAGATTATTATTTGTTTATTTGCCAATTAAATTTACATGGCGAAGTTTAGTGATTATTCTCGGTGATAAGGATGATTATTTAATAAGCTCCAGGCACGATATAATTGCTCGGCTACAATAATTCGTACCAATGCATGAGGGAGCGTTAACGGTGAAAGTGACCAAATACGTTCAGCCTTTTTTATGCAGCTATCCCCCAAACCATCAGGCCCACCAATAAGTAAACTAATAGCTTGTCTTTCTAATTGCCATTCTTGTAAAGCATGTGCAAGTTGCTGTGTATTCCACATTTGTCCTCGAACATCTAAAGCAATGATACGGGATCGCTTTGGAATGGCAGCTAAGATTTTTTTTTCTTCTTCGGCGATATGTTTAGGAATTTCAGAGTTTTTACTACGCTTACTAAGTGGTATCGTTATTAAGTTAAGTTTACATTCTATGGGTAAGCGTTTTTGATAATCCTGAAAGCCCATTTCCGCCCATTGAGTGCATTTGGTGCCTACCGCAATTAAATGAATAAGCATTTTTCTAAGGTTGGCTCCATAGCTTTTCAAGTTTATAAAACTCACGTTCTTGAGGTATCATAATATGGATAATTGCATCGACTAAATCGATCAATATCCATTCGCCTTCTTTCTCACCTTCAACACCATAGATGGTCATGCCTTTGGCTTTAGCAGTAGATATTAGATATTGTGCTAGGGTTTTAACGTGTCGATTCGAATTTCCCGTGCAAATGATCATTAAATCAGTAATGTCGGTAATCTTGCTGACATCAAGAACAGTAATGTTCTTTGCTTTGTGATTTTCTAATAAATTTATTAGGTCAGTTTGTAGATCTTTATTTAAAGTAGATTTGGTCGTCATAAATATAATTTTTGTTCCAAAATATAATCAAGGACGGTAGGAGGCAATGATCCAACCGGAGGATTACCATGAGCTATCGCTTTACGTATGAAAGTAGCTGAGATGGGTAAAGCTTTTACATGAGTCATATATAAAAATCCAGAGGGTTGTTTTGATAATAAAGCAGGATTCTGGATTTGATATTTCTCAACAAAAGTATGAACTTCCTTCGGGTAAGCTTTTATATGACCGGGTCTGGGCACAATAAGTAAATGTGCATAATTGATGAGAGATTTCCAATGATGCCATTGGTTTAAGCTCGTCAAGTTATCATTTCCAACAATAAGCCCTAAAGGTGTATCTCCGAATTCGAGGCGGAGAGAGGCTAAGGTTTCTATCATATAGGAAGGAGTGGTTCTGTGCAGTTCGCGTTCATCGATGGAAAAATAAGGATAGGGTTGCAAAGCAATTTGCAGCATAGCAAGTCGCTGGTGTTCAGTGGCTACTATTTTTTTTTCATTCACTGGGTTTTTGCAAGGTAAGAAACGGACTGCATTTAAATGCAGTTGTTGATATACCTCTAGTGCAATATGTAAATGCCCATTATGTATGGGATCGAAACTGCCTCCTAAAATCCCTATCATACGTAGTCTCTTTGCACTTGATTGGGTTCTGCAATTTCGAGGCTGAGTGTTTGTAAAGCATTCCAAATATTACCTATGCCTATCCCTTTTATAAGCTGGTCAATGCGATGCGCATGGCCTAGTAATCGATGCCAATGCTTAAGCGTATGACGTGTTAAAGCTTGTTGAAGTAATAGTTTACGTTTTTCCCATATTTGCTGATCTTTAAAAAGCGTTATCAAATTTTGGCCTTGGCTCAATTTAAATGCAAAAGAAGCTAATAATCGACATTCGCGGCTTAGTGCCCACAAAATTAATAAGGGTTCTATACCTTCTTCTTTTAGATACGTTAAGATACGTAAGCAACGCTCTGAGTTTCCTGCTAATGCGGCATCGATTAATTTGAAAGGATCAAATCGAGCATTATCGCTGAGTGCTTGCGTTAACATGTCAATGGTAATGAGGTTATGGCTAGTGCCAAAGTATAAGCTGAGCTTTTCTATCGTTTGTTGAGTGGCTAATAAATTTCCTTCGGTGGCAAAAATAAGGCATTCAATTGCTGTTTTTTCTATTTTTAAGCCCAGAGTATGAAAGCGTTCAGTTACCCATTTAAATAATTGTGGAGTTTGCAAAGGCCATATAGGAATAACTAAACCTAATTTATCAATACTTTTAAACCAAGTTGTCTGCTGTAAACGACGATCCAATTTTCCTGCGATTATGAGCAACAATTTATTGGGCGGTGGGTTTTTTGTATAAAGTGTTAGTGCTTGAGTTATGGATTCAGAAAAACCTTGTGATAGATGTAATTCTAGTAGTTGTTTTTCTGCAAATAATCCATAGTTATTTATACAGGTAATCAGCGAGGAAGCATTAAAATGGGTGTCGGCATAAAATACTTGACGTTCGGTAAAACCCGCTTTTTTTGCTGCCAAGCGAATAGTATTACAGGCGTCCTGAATTAACACAACTTCCTCACCGAAGATCAAATAAATGGGCGCTAAAGCAGGATTATTTAATTGCTGAGGTAATTGTTCATAGCGGCATTGCATATATAACTATTAAGCTATTGTTGAGGACAAGAACTGTAGCGCATTTGCTGGCGTAATTCTGTAGAACCTAAGCGAATTAAAAGTTGTTGAATAACATCCTGTTGCATGTTTTCTTGTAAGTCATTTTCTGTATTGAGATCACCTGCAAGCTGATTGGATGTAATCGAAAAGGTTCGCGTGGCTTGGATTTGTTGGGGTGGTAATAAAATATGGCCTTTACAATCTATGAGCTGAAATAAAATACTGTAAACAAGTAAATAGGTTGTTGTTTGTCCGGCGTTGCCTAGGCTGGTCGCTGTACGAGTAAAGTTTTGTGCAAGAATCTGTAATCGTGGGGATGCTGGAGTGGCACGTAAGCTATTAACTCCCGCCGTGGCTAACGCTTTTTGTAATTCTTTGGTGAAGCTACTATAAGGTTGCTTAGATTCCAAAGAAAGCGTATGAAAAGGCAATGAAAATTCACAGTGACCTCTTAATTGAAAGCCGCAGGCAGTGAGTATGAAGCTAAAAAACAGGATAACTAATAACGAATAACGAGCTGTCATATTAAATAACAATATTAACTAATTTTTTAGGGACAATAATAATTTTTTTAATCGCTTGATTTTCAGTATAACGTTTGATCTGAGGATCATTGAGAATAACCGATTTAAGTGTTTCATCATTATAATGTACATCAAGTGATAATTGCGCACGTAATTTACCATTTACTTGTATCACCCAGTCAATTTTTTCGACTGTTAAGGCATCAGCTGCTACTTTTGGCCAATGCGCTTTACTAATTAAACCAGGAAATTTGAGTTCTTTCCATAATGCATGCGTTATATGAGGAACGACGGGGGCTAATAAGCGCAATAATATACTTAAACCTTGCCAGATAATATATTTAATCGTGAGTAATGCATCATCATTCGATGCGCCTAAAAATTGGCTAGCTGTTTGTAGTGTATTCAAAAGCTTCATGCAACTGGCTATAACGGTATTAAACTGTTGCCGTTCAAAATCATGACGTGCAAGCTGTAAAATTTCATGGACTTGTCGGCGTAAATTACGATGTTCATGAGGAGCTTTTGTCCAATCGATGGGTTGTGTGAGGCTATGTTTATGGGTTTCATTGAACTCTACTATCCAAGGATTGCTATAAGCTAATGCCCATAAACGTTTTAAAAATCGAAAAGCACCTTCAACGCCTGCATCAGACCATTCTAAGGATTGTTCAGGAGGGGCAGCGAATAAAATAAACAATCGTAACGTATCCGCTCCATATTGTGACATCAGTTTGGCAGGATCGACGGTGTTGCCTTTAGATTTAGACATTTTTGCACCATCTTTTAGAACCATACCTTGGGTCAGCAAACGAGTGAAGGGTTCATTCGAATTGAGTAAACCTAAATCGCGCAATACTTTATGAAAAAAGCGTGCGTAGAGTAAATGCAATACTGCATGTTCAATACCTCCAATATAGTGATCCACGGGCGTCCAATATTTTGCTCTATCATCTAACATTGCTCTGTTCTGTGTGGGACAAGCAAAACGAGCGTAATACCAGGAAGATTCTACAAAGGTATCTAATGTATCTGTTTCTCTCCTAGCAGGTTGTTTACAGGTTGGGCAGAGGGTTTGATAAAATTCAGGCATATTTTTTAAAGGTGAGCCTACCCCTTTAAATTCAATTGACTCGGGAAGAACGACAGGTAAATCTTCTTCTGGGACAGGAACTACACCACAAGTCGTGCAATAAATAATTGGAATCGGCGTTCCCCAATAGCGCTGACGTGAGACACCCCAATCGCGCAGTCGATAATTCGTTGTATGCTCAGCTAATTCTTCTTTTATCAACTGTTTAGCGATGGTTACTGATGCAAGTTCGGTACTTAAACCTGTATAAGGGCCTGAGTTAATTAAGGTCCCTGTATTCGTGATAAGAGCGCCTGACTGATAATCCTGCGCTTGAGTTGACAGAATGACGGGGCGTATCGGTAAATCATACTTCTTTGCGAATTCAAAATCACGCTCATCGTGTGCTGGGACACCCATGATGGCTCCCGAGCCGTAATCTGTTTTGACAAAATTAGCAACCCATATCGGTAAGTTCTCCTGAGTCAGAGGGTTACATGCAGTAAAATGAGTCATGAAGCCTTTTTTTTCTAAATGCGCAGTAGCCTCTTCAGATGTTGGAATTTGTTGAAAACTGGTGATGATATTTTGCAGCTTGGGATCGTGTTTAGCTAGATAGTGTGCGATAGGATGCATGGGTGAAACGGCAATAAAGCTTGCACCGAATAAGGTGTCGGGACGTGTAGTAAAGATTTCAATCGCGTCTAATTCAGGATGATTGACTTTAAATTGAATAGTTAAACCTTGTGAACGACCTATCCAATTGCGTTGCATGGTTTTGACTTCTTCGGGCCATGCTTCTAATGTATCCAGATCATTTAACAATTCATCAGCATAAGCAGTGATTTTTAAAAACCATTGTGGAATTTCCTTACGCTCGACAAGTGCACCTGAGCGCCAGCCACGGCCGTCAATAACTTGCTCGTTTGCAAGTACGGTTTTATCAATGGGATCCCAATTTACAATAGCACTTTTTTTATAAACCAGACCATTTTTAAGTAATTGAATAAAAAGCCATTGCTCCCATTGATAATAATCAGGCTTGCAGGTTGTGATTTCCCTGCTCCAATCAAAACTTAAGCCAAGCTGTTTGAATTGTTTGCGCATATGTTCAATATTGGCATAGGTCCATTTAGCAGGCGCTATTCCTTTTTGAATGGCAGCATTTTCAGCCGGTAAGCCAAATGCATCCCAACCGATAGGATGTAAAACATTTTTACCTAACATCCGTTGGTATCGAGCGATAACATCACCCAATACATAATTGCGGACATGGCCTACATGTAAATGACCACTAGGGTAAGGAAACATAGAAAGACAATAGAATTTTTCTTTATTTAGATCTTCGGTAACCTTGAAGCATTGGTGTTCTTTCCAAAATTTTTGGATGTCAGCTTCAAGTGCTAAGGGTTGATATTGTTCTTGCATGTGGTTAGATACCTTGTTTTAGTTATACTCTTCATGCATGAATCTTTTGAGTGTCTTGTCGCGGAGCACGCAATTTTCATATATAAATGATACACTCCGGTTGCTTTACTACGCGTTCATTCCAAAAAAATCCAATTGCTGTGAGTATAGGCTCATTTCTAATGTACTATAAAATTCGAATAGATTAAAAACTGTTCAATTATGTGCTAATTATATAACAAGTCCAATTTTTATTGTGATATGCTTGGTTAAGGCATAATCTATAATAGCCTGAGTTAACTGAAGCATAAACATCTAAATGTGAGTTTTTCGGTAAACGTAACATAAGATACATAATCCCACTAAAAAGATAATAATGGAACTATCTCCGAAATATATCCAAGGTGTTAAGCCGACACTTTTATAAACCAAGCTGGTTAAGACACCTGTCTCGAAGGCAGGAAGTTTCGCAATAATTTTTCCTTTAGGTGTAACAATAGCGGTTAAGCCGGTATTACTTAAAAAGGCTAAATAGCGCCCGGTGGCTAGGGCTTGAAATTGGCCGATTTGTAGATGTTGAGCTAAGGCAAAAGAATGACCAAACCAAGCGTCATCGTTAATGGTGAGAAGTAACTGAGCATTAGCTTGTAATGCTTGTCGGACTAGGTTGGAATAAGCAATTTCATAACAAATAAACGTACCTAGGTTAGCGTTGGCTACGTGGAAGCTGTGCTGATGACTAGGACCTGGTGAAAAGCTAGACATGGGGATGTCTAGTAAATTGAGTAGACCGTGAGCCCAGATTATCCACCAAGGAAGATACTCACCAAAGATTACCAGCCGCTGCTTATAATAGATTGCCTGATCTAAGCCTAAAGCTAGCATACCATTAAAGTATTGGAAGCCTTTTTGGATGGGTATTCCCGTAATTAATGTGGTTTTATGCTGCTTAGCTTGTTTATTAAGTTGCTTTAAAAAGTCTGCTGCTTGGTTTTGTAAAAAAGGAATGGCCGCTTCAGGCCAAATGATCAGTCGACTATCCCAATGTGATTGTGTTAATTGTAGATAATGTATGAGTGATGCCTTTTGATACTCAGGCTCCCATTTTATTTCTTGTGGAATATTGGCTTGGATTAGACTGATTTGAATAGGCTTTCCTTGGACATGTGTCCAAGGAATAAAACTTAAGGCATAACCACCTACCCAAATGCCTATGAGTGCTAGTATACGTCCTAAATAGTGGAAATTTTTTAAATCAAATTGACAATCGAAACGTTGGTTTAAAAAAGGGCAAAATAACGAAAGAAATAAACTTGCAGTCAAAGCAACGAGGAATGTCATGCCAACTATTCCTAGTATTGGAGCGTAACCGCTAAGTAGGGTATTAACTTGGCTAGTGCCTAACAATAACCAAGGAAAACCCGTAAATATCCAACTACGTAGCCATTCTGCTAAGGCCCAAGAGCTAGGAAAGATCAGGTACAATTTGATAAACGTATTATTTGGAAAAAAACGGTTTAATAGAAAACCCTGAAGGCCGGTAAATAATCCTAATATAATAATAAACAAGGCAGTAATTAATGAAGCTAGAAAAAATGAAGTATGACCAAATTCATGAATACTAATAAATACCCACGAAACACCGACACTATAAAATCCTATGCCAAATATTAATCCTAAAATAAAAGCGCGCTTGGCCGAGCTATTTAGCCATAGCAATAATAATATTGCAGGGGAAAAAATAGCTAAAGGATAAATGCCCATTGGAGCAAAAGCAAAAGCGAGTAAGCTGCCTGCGATGAGCGCAGTTATTTCTTTATAATAGGTCATAAAATTGCATAAGAAAAAAGTTAAAAACCTGATTGCAAAGATTTCGTTTTTTACCCCTAAAATTGCTCTAATGAGAGAATTTAGGGGTGAACGCTCGTTTTAAACCACATTAATTTATCAAAAGTAGATTGTACATTACTGCTTAATTTTTCAGCCACTGATTTTTTTGTTAGGTAGTGGCATTCATAAATTTCTGCTTTATCGCTACCTGCGAGTAAATTTAAGTAATCATCGCTAGTGATGAGTTCATCGACTAGGTTGAGAGCTAGCGCATCTTTGGCCAGCCAATGAGCCCCGGTTGCAACTTCTTCCATATTAACTTTTTTTCGGTTAGCTTGAATAAAGGCTTTAAAAAGGTGATGGATTTCTTCGAGATCATCTTGAGTTTTTTCACGTGCTTTAGCGGTGTTTTCTCCAAAAATAGTCAGTGTTCGTTTATATTCTCCTGCCGTTAATAATTCGAAATCAATATCCCTTTTCTTTAAAAAACGATGGAAGTTGGGGAGTTGAGTAACAACACCGATTGAACCAATGATTGCAAACGGTGCTGCTAAGATTTTATCGCCAACACAGGCCATTAAATAGCCACCACTGGCGGCTATTTTATCTATGGAAACTGTTAGGGGAATGCGCTTATCTTTTAAACGGTGTAACTGTGAAGCAGCTAAACCATAGGGCGCAACCATTCCACCACCACTTTCCAGTTTTAATATTACTTCATCTTGAGGCGTAGCGACTTGAAGGATAGCGGTGATCTCTTCGCGAAGATTATTAACCGCTGACGCTTTCATGTCACCTTGGAAATTTAAAACAAAAACTCGTTTTTTCAATAATTTAGCTGTTTTTTTAAATTTAATCTTTTGTTCTTTTGCAAATTTTTTTAATTGCTTCTTATCAAGAATTTCTGAATTTAATGTTTCAGCAAATTCTTGATATTTTTTATTTAATTTTTTAACGCACAGTTTATTTTTGTTTTGTTCTTTAGCTTTGCGAGCGATAGAAAAAATTCCGGCCGTTACTATTAAAATAGCGAGTACTAGGGTAAATAGCTTCGCTAGGAAAACAACATATTGAAGAAGAAATGACATGGTTGTTGGCCTTTTAAGTAGTTTAAAAAAGGAATAATATACCTACGCACTATTGTATATACAACAGGACTTCGCTAATTAGGCAAGTAGTGAGATAAATAATTTAAAAGATTTAATTGAAAAGGGATGACTCCATTATCGTCATTAAGGAATGAAGAAGTGTTAACTGTTGAGGGGCTTGCTTATGAACGTAATAACCGACTTCTTTTTAAACAACTAGCATTTCAACTTTTCCCCGGCCAGATATTACATATTGTCGGTGCAAATGGTTCTGGCAAGACAACATTATTGCAGATTTTAACTGGGTTACGTATGCCTTTAATGGGAAAAATAATGTGGAAGGGGATTTTGCTTGAGGAGAATAGAGTCAATTTTACTGAAAATTTACTTTATGTTAACCATCGTTTAGGTATGAAATCTACATTGAATCCTGTTGAAAATCTTTATTTATGTTTGGCTAGACGAAATTTACTGCATAAGCAATCTAAGCAAAAAACAATTAATAATATTCACAAAATTTTAGAGCAATTAAATTTGAAAGACTGCTCAAAGCGACTCTTAACGCAACTTTCAGCCGGTCAACAACGGCGCTTAAGTTTAGCTAAATTGTTATTATTTAATGCAAATTATTGGATTTTGGATGAACCTTTTACTTCTCTGGATACTACAGGGATTGCTTTTTTATCAACTTTAATGGAAAAACACAGTGCTAAAGGGGGTTCCATTATATTTACCAGTCATCAAACGACGAATTCATTAGCTTCGGAAGTAAAAAATATTTTTCTTGGATCCACACCGTGCTAAATAATAATTTCTGTTTAAAGCTTATTATCAACTTACGTTACGAGTTATTATCTATTTTTCGTCATTATCAAGAATTAATTTATCCGTTATTATTTTTAACTTTAGCGATCATTTTATTTCCTTTAAGTATCAGCGCTGATCCCGCTTTATTGAAAAGAATATCGGCTGGGATTTTTTGGGTGCTTGTCTTATTTTTAGTATTTTTGATGTTAGATCAACTGTTTCGAAATGATTGGGAAGAGGGAGATTTAGAACAGCTTATTTTGCTTCCTAATGAACTTAGTGTTGTGTTATTTATTAAATTATTAGTATTTTGTTTAATTTTGTGTGTTTCGTTATTGCTTGTGACGCCAATTTTGTGTTTAAATTTGTTTATTCCTCTCATGGCATTAAAGACCTTATGTTTTACCATTCTTTTAGGTATGCCAACGTTAATTTTTTGGGGGGGGATTGCACGAGCTTTAACTATAGGTCTTCGACACAGTGGATTGCTGATAGTACTCATCATAATCCCATTTTATATTCCAGTGTTAATTTTTGCGAGCAGTGCAGTTAATTTGGCAAGTATGCAATTGTCTGCAAGTGGCCCATTAGCTTGGTTAGGAGTGTTAATGATCCTCAGTATGAGTTTAGCGCCATCGATTATTAGTAAAATTTTGCGTTTAGGAATTGCTTTTTCATGATACTCTCACTTGAATTTTTGGCCTGTGTTGTTTAATTCGCAATCTCCAAGTGCCTAATACACTCCGATTGCTCTTTTTCGGCGCCTTAACAAAAATTCAATTACAGTGAGTAACTAATGCTTTGCAAACATTTTGCTGTAATGTCATTCAAAGGGAATAAAAAATGATTAGACTAAAAAAAAGAAACAAAATTTTCAGATATATTGCAATCCATCATTTTTACGCGTTGTCGAATTATTTGCTACCTATTTTTGTTTTATCTATAGTAGTTTTTGGAGTTTATGGCGCTATAGGTGGCTTATATTTAGCCCCTGCGGATTATCAGCAAGGAGAGGCTTTTCGTATTATTTATGTGCATGTCCCCAGCGCATTTTTATCGTTGTTTATTTATTTTATTATGGCCGTATTCTCAATCATAGGTTTAATTTTTCGTATCAAATTAGCAGAATTGATCGTTTCTGGTAGTGTTTATTTAGGTTCCTGGTTTACTTTCTTAGCGTTATTGACCGGAAGTATTTGGGCTAAACCGATGTGGGGAGCCTGGTGGGTTTGGGATGCACGTTTAACATCGGAACTTATTTTATTATTTTTATATCTTGGTGTTATTGCTTTACGTTCTGCCATTTCCGAGCGTCATATTGCGGCACAAGCGACTGCCATTTTGCTTATGTTGGGCTTAACGAATTTACCCATTATTCACTATTCAGTCTATTGGTGGAATACTTTACATCAAGGCGCCACCTTGCATTTTTTAAGCCCTTCGTTAATTGAATCATCGATGCTCTATCCTTTGTTATCGATGATAATGGCATTCACCAGTTACTATTTTATTGTTTTACTATTACATATCCGTTGTGAAATATTAGAACAATATGTTAAGTTAAACCAAGTATAATACTTGTGTTTATGTAGGTAAGGCCGGAATTAAACTCATTTCTGGTTTAGAAAAAATAGTTTTAGCATCAGTCATATCGTTCCAAAATATACCAATGTTGTTTCTTGCTAATGGTCGCATCGTTAAAGACGATACCGATGGAGATTTTTTAAGATCAAAAAAAATTGATCCGGATAGTTGAAATTGATTGATCATTTTACTTATTTTTTTTTGATCAGAATTAAGTATGCTTTTGGAAATATTTTGTTTTGAATTTATAGATAGCGTAAGTTCAAAAAAGCAAAAACAATAAGCCCAAATTTTTTCTATTTTTTCAGTAAAATTTGCTTTATTGCCGAATTGGTCAGCTTTTTCTTTTAAAATTTCCCAAAAAATTGAAAAATTCTTTTTGACAGAAAGATCTAAATCTTCGGTTTCAGATAGGTTTTTTACTAGAATGCAGCTGAATAAGAGGCTGACTATCTTGGTAAAATTCTCATCGGTAATACAATAGTTTAATAAGCTTTTAGAATCATAAACTTTATGTCTTTTACTAATTTCACTTATTCCAAACCGTATAACTCCCCCTAATGCCGAAAAAGGTGGAGGAAGTAATTCAAAAAAATGAGTTAACGTCGAAAAAAACTCAGCTTGTTTACTTAAAGCAAGAGAAAAATTTTCACCTTGATCTGCACTAATAACGAGCAGGTTATAAAACTTTGCCCGGAATTCATTATAACTAAGTTGAAAGGCTGAGGTTAAGATCGGGTTTTTTTGCATGGCTTGTAAACAGCGATCGAGGATATTCGTATGGTGATGTAAATAAGCTATAACATAGGCGAGTTCAAAAGGATTTGTGATGGGATAAG
The DNA here is from genome assembly GCA_039805785.1 of Pseudomonadota bacterium. Taxonomy (GTDB): domain Bacteria; phylum Pseudomonadota; class Gammaproteobacteria; order Diplorickettsiales; family Diplorickettsiaceae; genus Aquirickettsiella. The sequence continues at coordinate 20,450 of JBDLTN010000003.1, forward strand.
AAGCAGTTTCCAATGGATAGGAGATTGCTTTATATGATTCTGCAAATAGGGTGCTTGATATAGTTTCATTGCCTAACGTTTTAATTGGTCTTTTTACACGCTGAATATTTCTCCATAAACTTTTTTTACTGTTATATTCATTTTTTTTTGGAAAACGAAAAAAATTTCTAACTTTCAGCATATTCGTCCACCTTATTATTTTCTTCTATATTAACATCAAAATAAATTATTTTAAAAATATTTTTTGAATAAAATTATACCTTTAATTTTTAGTGCTCAGCTGCTTTTAAAGGATATTAATAATGCTTAGGGGTAGGACTTCTTTACGTTTCAGAGTAAACTATGGTCCTTTAATTTTGTTCTTATTATTATGAAATTACTAAATTTTGAAGTGGGTATAGATAAACCTTTATTTGTTATGGCAGGGCCTTGCGTTGTTGAAAGTGAACAATTAGCGATGGATACCGCCGGGCAGCTGAAGGAAATAACCGAAAAATTGAGTATAAACTTTATTTATAAATCTTCCTTCGACAAGGCAAATCGTTCTTCAGATAAAAGTTTTCGGGGTTTGGGTATTGATGAGGGCTTACGTATTTTAGCCAAAGTAAAAAAGGAATTAGGTGTTGCGATAGTTACAGATGTTCATGAAGATACGCCTTTACATGAGGTGTCTAGCGTCGTGGATGTTTTACAAACACCGGCATTTTTATGTCGACAAACTAATTTTATTAAAAAAGTCGCTCAACAGGGTTTGCCCGTGAACATTAAGAAAGGCCAGTTTCTTGCACCATGGGATATGCAATATGTCGTTGAGAAAGCTCGGCAAGTGACTAGTGCAGTGATTATGGTCTGCGAGCGTGGTGTAACCTTCGGTTACAATAATTTGGTTTCCGATATGCGTTCATTAGCTATCATGCGCGCGACGCAATGTCCGGTTGTATTTGATGCCACACATTCAGTGCAATTACCAGGGGGGCAGGGAAGATCATCGGGAGGACAACGTGAATTTATACCGGTATTAGCGCGCGCTGCAGTAGCGGCGGGTATTTCTGGTCTTTTTATGGAGACCCACCCTAATCCAGAAAAGGCATTAAGCGATGGGGCAAATTCTTGGCCATTACAAAAAGTAGCTGAATTGTTGGCAAGTTTACAAGAAATAGATAAAACCGTAAAAAAAACTAATTTAATTGAAACAACGCTATAGGTAAATGTATGCCAAAAATTGCTGAGATTAATGCATATGAAATTTTGGATTCGCGGGCTAATCCTACGATTGCCGTGGAAGTTATCTTGGATTCAGGTGTAAAAGCTAATGCCAGTGTTCCGTCTGGCGCATCGACAGGTTCAAAAGAAGCTTTAGAATTAAGAGATACGGAGAAATCGAATCGATACCAAGGGAAAGGTGTTTTATCTGCGATCCAAAATATCTTAGGGCCTATTCGGAAAGATATCATTGGAAAAGATATTTATGATCAAAAATCTTTAGATCAGCGCTTAATAGAACTGGATGGAACTGATAATAAAAGGAATTTAGGTGCGAACGCTATTTTGGGTGTTTCTTTAAGCTTGCTAAAAGCGGCTGCCTTAGCGCGCGGACAAGCATTGTATGTTCACATTGCTGAGCTTATGGGCCAAGGAAACGGAAAATACCTCATGCCAGTGCCACAGATGAACATTATCAATGGCGGGGTACATGCAGATAATTCATTAGCCATCCAAGAATTTATGATCTTACCCTTGGGTGCACCCACATTTAGCGAGGCTTTACGTTGGGGTGTTGAAACCTTTCATTGTTTAAAATCCTATCTAAAGAAGCAAGGATTTAATACCAATGTGGGTGATGAAGGTGGCTTTGCACCAAATTTTCAATCCCATCAAGAAGCGATTGAAAGTATTTTAGTCGCTATTGAGCAGGCTGGATACAAACCAGGTAAGGACATTTATTTAGGTTTGGATGCAGCAAGTAATGAATTTTATCATGCAGGTAAATATTGCCTAGAAAATAAAAAATTAAATATCGAACAATGGATTACCTATTTAGAGCATTTAGTGCAACAATATCCTATTATTAGCATTGAAGATGCTATGGCCGAATCAGATGAATTGGGTTGGATGCAGCTGACACAACGCTTGGGTCAACAAATTCAACTCGTCGGAGATGATTTATTTGTGACTAATCCGCTTTTATTTCAGCAGGGAATAACTAAAAAATTAGCCAATGCGGTTCTTATTAAATTGAATCAGATTGGTACAGTTAGCGAAACCTTAGAGGTTATTTCTTTAGCAAAACAGGCCCATTATGCTGCGATTATTTCTCACCGTTCCGGTGAAACAGAAGATACCACCATCGCAGATTTGGCTGTGGGTGCAGGAGTGGGTCAGATAAAAACTGGTTCCGTTTGTCGCACAGATAGAACGGCTAAATACAATCGTTTGTTAGGGATTGAAGCTGAGCTTATAAAAAATAATAATAATGTGATTTATGCTGGGAAATCTGCTTTTTCACGCTTTTTAAATGATTAACTTGATGAAATCTCTTATAGTTTTTTTGACGATACTTTTTTTAAGTTTGCAATACAAACTATGGTTTGTACAAGATGGTGTGTGGCGTGTACATCAACTCAAAAAACAAATTCTTCAGCAATTGAAGGAGAACACCCAGCTCAGCCAACGTAATATGGCGATGATAGCTGAAATTAAGGATCTTAAGTCAGGGAAAGTCGCATTAGAAGCTCATGCGCGCAATGATCTGAATATGGTGAAACCTAATGAATTATTTTACATGCTAATAGACAAGCCCGAAAAGAGTAAAAAATAAAATCGCATTAAAATTTAACCGGTTTCCAGACGCGGATGATGGGTGCTAAGGAGATTAATTTGATATTACGTAAAGGAGGAAACTCTAAGGAAGCATCTGGGTTAATAACATACAGATCATAACTATTAATAGCTTTGGCAATTTTTACACGTCTAATTAATAATTCTTTTTCTTCAAGTTCAACAATACAGTCTGCACCGTTTGCTAGCTCCATGTTTTTATCAGTTAATTTTTTTCCTGCCACGAGATCTCCTGGACCATAAAGTGGTTTCATGCTTTCATTATCAATAAGATAGATCAGATGCTCAGGATAATTCTTTTTAAAGAGTGCTAATTCTGCATTAATCTCACTATTTTCCGTGGGGTAATCGGATTTTCGCTCATTGATAGAAATCCTAGATAATGATTCAAGGTTTTTATAATTTAATTTGGAAAGTTTACTCGAATCAGTAACTTTTGGTGGTTCACCATAGCCTGTCATTAACCAAATGACAGTACATTCTATTCCTTCTTCGCGCATTGCTTTGCAGACTTTTTGTGCGCCCCGTTCAGTGACACTACTATAACCTTGTTCCCAGTAATTAATTGTGGTTAATCCGAGATTACAATGCTGAGCAAATTCCTTCATCGAAAGATGTGACATTTTACGCAAATATCTTAATCGATTAGCTCGTTCTTGAATTTCCATTAATAAGGTGGCGTTTTTTTCTTTTACGGACTTAGGATTCTTTTTCATTATCTTCCTTTACTAAATTTGACATAAAATATCTATTCAGATAATATTTAGTCTTTACAAATGACTAAATAAACGAAAGTTATATTTTTTATTAAAGGTGCTATGTCTATGTAAATTCTTTGTTGTATTTAAAATAAAGTTAAAAAACTAAAAATGGTTGGGTTCATTGATTAATAAATGTTTATTTGCAAAATAAAATTTTATGGCCAATGTCTAACCAGAGTAGTGCTGAAAATTATTAGTGCTGTCTTAAAGTATCCTTGATATAAAGAGATATCTTGTTAATAGTGATTTTACTTTTTTAAAATTAAGTTGATATTTCTTGGTATTCGATACTATTTATGAGTATTTTATAGACACCACTTAAGTTTAAAAAAGCAAAGTACTTAGTTAAGTACATCCATTATAACGAATATCTTACCTGGTGTGGATAGTATTAGTTGCTTTTATTTAAAATAGAGGATGCAGACTTGACCGAAATACATCTAACTTACTTAAAAATTGTTATGGTTGAGCTAAAAATGGATGATTCAACAGTCGATTAATTTAATTTTTTGGGTGGTTCGTTGTTTTCGCAATGACCAGGCTTATTCAATGATTATAGCGATGGAAAGAAAACGATTGCTAATTTATGGAGAAGAATGAAGAATAATGTCAATTTCAAAATTACGAACTAACCTAGTCGAAAAAATCAAATGTTTTGGAAATAACTTATATCCTGTATTAAAAAAACCTTTAGAAGAACTAAATTTACCAATAAAAAATCTGAGTGGTTCTTTGTCTAAGGTTTTATGTGTAGACGCTAGTAAAATTTGTCAAAAAATCAACATAAGTAACCTGGAGAAATTCGGATGTACGGTTGAATCAGTTAATTCTGCGCGTAGCGCGCTGGATAAGTTAAGCTCTTTATATCAAGTTATTTTACTCGATGTCAATTTACCGGATTGTAGCATTGATTTGTTAATTAATTTAATTCGTAGTGATGAAAGGAATGTTAACCAAAAATCTCCTATTATATTAACAAGTAGTTGGCTGAATAAATCTTACAAAAAGAATTATTTGGACTTAGGTGTTAATGAAATCTATATCAAGCCGTTACGAGAAAAGGATTTTAAGAAAATTTTACAGAACTATAGGCTAATTACTTAAGCGTTTTTAATGGAAATTAGCTGACCGTCTTCCATATGTAAAATTCGATCCAATCGATTCGCAAGACCCTGATCATGCGTGACAATAACTAGACTGGTGTTAAATTCTTCATTGAGTTCAAGTAGGGTTTGATATACCTGCTCTGCTGTGTGGCTATCCAGATTGCCAGTGGGTTCATCCGCTAATATACAAAGAGGGTTGTTTATTAGCGCTCTTACGATGGCAGTGCGTTGACGTTCTCCTCCTGATAGCTCACCAAGCTTATGGTGTTGTCGATGGACTAGACCGACTTTTTTTAATAAATTTAGTGCTTTCTTTTGAGCGAGCAACGGCTTGATCCCAGCTAACAATAATGGGATACATGAATTTTCTAATACAGTAAATTCAGGTAATAAATGATGAAATTGATAAATAAAACCAAGGTAACGATTACGTAGGTGACTGCGATGGTTCTCAGACAGTTGATCTAAATTTTGTCCTGCTAAAAAAACTTCACCTGAACTGGGTCGATCCAATCCACCCAATAGATGCAGTAAAGTACTTTTTCCTGCACCTGAAGGGCCAACGATGGCAATGCGTTCCCGAGCATATACAGAAAAATTGATAGGTTTGAGAACTTCCACAAACAGTGAACCATCATGAAAGGTTTTGCTCAATTGATTACAGCTCAAAACCGGAGCAGGCGGTGTTAGAGTGCTAGGCGATCTTCTATTCATAACGTAAAGCCTCAGCTGGAAGTGTGCGTGCGGCTTTTAATGCGGGATAGATAGTGGCTAATAAACTCATACCCAAAGCAGCAATACAAATATGGATAACATCTGCTGCCTCAATCTTGGATGGTAATTTATCTACGAAAAAGTAGACATTAGACGCAAGAATTTGCACATGAAAGGTATTTTCGATAAAGCTTAAGATGTTACTGACTTGAGAAGCTAATGCAATGCCACCGATTAAACCCAATAAAGTGCCACTAAAGCCTATCACGCAACCCTGTACCATAAAAATACTTAAAATCGTGCGAGGAGTCGCACCCAAAGTGCGCAAAATGGCGATATCGGATTGCTTGTCAGTAACCACCATCATTAACGAAGAAACTAAATTAAAGGCGGAGATTGCAATTAACAAGAGTAGAATAAAAAACATCATTCTTTTTTCTAGAGAGATAGCATACATCAGACTGCCAAAGGTACTGGTCCAATCCGTTACCATATAGATAGGAGGTAATGTTTTAATAAGTGCATTCGAAACCTTAGGCGCTGCATAGAGATCATTTAATTTTAAACGCAAGCCCGTAACGCCTTGGCCTAATTGAAACAATGTTTGTGCATCTTTTAGAGCGATATAAGCCATGCTACTTTCAAATCCAAAGCTTCGTCCCACCCGAAAAATTCCGCTAACAGTAAATGTTTTAAAACGCGGAATAATCCCAACCGGCGTTAGACTAACGCTAGGAGTGATGATGTTAACTTTATCTCCTATTTGAATACCCAAACCTAATGCTAATTCCTCACCTAACACAATGTTGTAATGACCGGGTTCTAAGTTGAAATCTCCTTCCACTATTTTGTGTGGTATTTCAGAGACATTTTTTTCTAATTCGGGGAGCACGCCGGTAATCATAATAGGATGTGGTTGTCCTTGGTCAACTAACATGCCTTGTCCAGATACATAGGGAGCGCTGGCAATAACGTCTGCTTGTTTAGAGACTTTTTGGCTTAACGGAGTAATTTCTGTTAAAGGACGCCCATTCGTTGCAGTGATAGCAACTTGTGTGGCCATGTTAAAAATACGATCACGTATTGCATCATCAAAACCATTCATCACCGATAGTACAGTAATCAATACCATGACACCAAGAGCAATCCCTATCATCGATGTTAAGGAAATAAAGGAAATAAAATGATTGCGTTTTTTTGCACGCGTATAACGCAAACCTATATATAAAGCGATAGGAGGAAACACACCAAGGCCCTGTTAATGTTGTGAGGTTAATATACCATTCGCTGGAAAGAATGCGAATTTTTATAATTTAACCGTGTTAATTCCCAGGTGCTATGGATGTTTCAGCCGGTTCGCCCATGGCCACAATGGCATGAAATCCTCCATCAACATGGATGACTTCGCCGGTAATACCCGAAGCCATATCAGAGCAGAGAAAGGCCGCGGTATTTCCGACTTGTTCTATAGTGGTATTTTGACGTAATGGCGTAACAGCTGCATTATAAGCCAGAATCTTTCGAAAACCGGAAATTCCTGAAGCCGCAAGGGTTCGAATGGGCCCAGCTGATATGGCATTCACACGGATATGTTTTGGACCTAAGCTATTTGCCAGATAACGGACATTGGCCTCTAAACTTGCCTTGGCTAAACCCATAATATTATAGTTTTGCAAAGCCTTTTCTGAGCCCAAGTAACTTAGTGTGAGGATAGCTCCACCGTCGGCTTGATCTTTCATCATCGGAAGTGCAGCTTTTGCTAAAGCAGCTAAGCTATAGCTACTGATATCATGTGCAATTCTAAAACCTTCACGATTAACATGCTCAAGATAATCACCCTGTAATTGATCGGCAGGGGCGTAAGCTACAGAATGAACTAAAATCTCCAATCCATCCCAACTGACATTCAATTGCTTGAACAGCTCAGAAATATCTTCATCTCTGCTAACATCGCATGGAATGACAATATCCGAATTAAAATCCCTATTGGCCATTTTAGTAGCGCGTTCTTTTAGTTTTTCACCTTGATACGCAAAGGCGAGTTTTGCCCCTTCACGGTGCATAGCTTCAGCAATTCCATAAGCAATTGATCGATCACTGGCTAAACCAACAATTAGCGCACGTTTATTATCTAGCAGACCCATGATTTTCCTCTTTGCTTTTGTTACTAAAATTATTTAATAATTCACGAATTTTGGCTTTGATAAGTTCAATAGCAATTCGATTTTCCCCACCGCGTGGAACAATGATATCAGCATAATGTTTAGAAGGCTCGATGAATTGGGAAAACATTGGACGAACAGTTTGTTGATATTGCGTCAAGACCGCTTCAATTTCTCTGCCGCGTTCAATGACATCGCGTTTGATACGGCGACTTAAACAAACATCTAATGGTGTATCCATATAAATACGAATATCCATGAGTTCTCTTAATTCAATTTCAGCAAACAATAAAATGCCTTCTAAGACAATAATATTATGTGGACCCAAGCGCCGAGTTTCTTCTTCACGAATATGCAAGGTATGATTGTAAATAGGAATTTCAACTGATTCACCGGCTTGTAATTGTTTAAGATGTTCGATGAGTAAACCATGATCAAAGGCATCGGGGTGGTCATAATTGTTTTCTAAACGTTTTTCAAAGGCAATGGTACTATTATCTTTATAATAAGAGTCTTCTGAAATAACGGCGACTTGTTCTGAACCCAATTCCTTGACAATAGTATGGGCCAATAAACTCTTACCAGATGCGGAAGCTCCGGCAATACCGATGATGATGCAACGCTGAGTCATACAAGCCTTAGTATTCAATAAATGCTGGTAAGTTAGCAGTTTTTAATAAAAAGGTAAATGGCATCAATAATATTCATATTTGGTTCAATGTTTATTGAATAATTTTATTATGTTTAACTACCATTTTATGTAAAAATATAACTAAATAACCAATAAAAAGGATAATAAAATGGACAGGGAAAATAGTAATGAAATTAGGGAAGAAGCGCTTCTACAGGTTATTTCGCTATCAAATTTATCAGAAGAAACATTATTTTTGTCAATAGCAGCATTTAGAAAAATGGTGGGTATGTCAGCTCCACTGATGCTATCCCATTTAACTAACATGCTAGGTGGATTTGGCAATGTTTATCTTTTTTCTAGAATAAGTGCAGAGTCACTGGCTTGCAGGACTTATTACTGCAACGCAAAATCTTTTTGTTGCTTCTTTTGGGAGTAGTTTGTTTGGCGCAAGCGTGTTGATGACAAAGGAATTAAACCAGGAAAACCAAGAACCAAGGAATATTGGAATATTATGGCGACATACACAATTAGTAACTTTTGCTTATGATCTTGTAGTGATACCGGTTTTCTTGATTATAGGCCCTATTTTATCTAATTTGGGTCAGAACCAAACATTACTTTCTCATATACAAAATTATTTTAATTATTATGGCATTGGCTATGCGTTTAATCTTTTAAGTTTAGGTAATCAACAAATATTGCTAAGTCAACAAAATACTTTGCCTATTTTGCTAATTAATATGGTGAATAATTTTAGCAATTTTGGTTTAGGGTATTTGTTAATTATAAAAAGAAGTGATTGGGGAGAGAGTTCGGTTAGTATCGCTTATGGAATTTCATCATCAGTCAGTAGTACTGAGTAGTGCGTATATCAATTTGCAATATCGACAAAATAAATTATTATCTTTTAATTTAGAAGGATTTTTTTCTAATCTACGCAATCTATTAAAAAAAGGTCTTCCTTTGGGATTACAAAATGGTGCAGAGGTTATTGCATTATGGATTTCTATGTTGATGGCGGGTGAGTTTGGTAATGCGAATTTAACAGGGCAGAAATTGCTGGGCAGTATGTTTATATATTGACAGTACCTGGTTTTGCATTAGGACAAATAACAAGTATTTTAAGTTCTGAACAACATGCCCGTCAAAATTATTTTGAATTGAGAAATGTAGGATTAAGAGCAATGCTTATCTCAAATATTACCTTTGTGTGGCATGGCCTTTTTTTTAACTATCCCCAGACAGTTATCACAATTTTTTTTAACTAATAACGAAGATGTTGATGAAATTTTGCAAGCTACTTCACGATTGTTAATAATTAATGGAATTGGGCAAATATTTGATGGGTTGCGACAAACCTTAACAGGAGCATTGATAGGCCAAGATGATAATTTCTTTCCCATGGTGACTAATATAACTTCAATGTGCTTAGTGGGGATTTTATCATCTTATCTGATTGGTTTTTTAGGTAATCAAGGTATTGACGGAATATTTATCGGACGAAGTAGTTGTATGTTTTTAGCAGCTTTGGTATTAGGTATTCGTTGGTTTAAGTTGACACAATGCTTTACATTAGCCCCTATATTACAAGCTGAATTATCAGATAGTAGGGAGGAACTGTTGGGAGATAGGGATGGTTTAACAGATTCACAGCAATCTATTTCTGAAGTAAATCCTATTTCCGCTACAGCACGGCCAATTTTTTTTCAGAGAACGTCTTCGTCCCAATCACATAGTTTATCAGAGGATCAAATTGAACCAAAAAAAATAACTTTACTTATACGTGTTCATCTTAATAATTAATAATATTAGAAGCCTTAAAAAATGGAAGATGAACTAATATGGATACATTAATTAAGCAACAATTTAATTTAGATAAAAATTATATTCATTTATCTTTGTGTTTAATAGCTTCGCATCCAAAATGTGTGCAAGATAAAATTGATTATTTTCAAAATAAACTTAACTGTAATCCAGCTTTATTTTATCGTTCTAAAGATTTATTAAATGAAGAAACATTGCAATCTGCCGCAAATTATCTAGTGACCCATCCAGATAATATTGTATTAACCAATAATACAACCGAAGGATTATCTTTAGTTTATATAGGTTTTAAATTAGAGCCAGGGGAAGAGATTTTAACTAGTATTCATGACCATTATGCTTCAGACAAAATTCTTTTTTTCAAAGCAAAACATTCGGATGTTATCGTTAAAAAAATTGAACTATATAAAAATCCATCCGAAGTTACTGATCACGAAATTATTGAAAATATAAAAAAAAATATAAATGATAAAACTAGATTATTAGCATTAACTTGGGTTCATTCTTGTACCGGCGTGAAATTACCTGTGAATAAAATTCAAAAATTGATAACAACTATCAATAACTCCAGATGCAAACAAGAAAAAATTATTTTTAGTCTTGATGCAGTACACGGTTTGGGAGTAGAAAATTTTGATGAGATAGGAGAGATTGGCTGTGATTTCCTGATTAGTGGCTGTCATAAATGGTTGCATGGGCCGAGGGGTACGGGTTTAGTTTGGGGAACAGAAGAAGCTTGGGTGCGTTTAGTTCCTATTAGTGCTTCATTCGATTTACCAGCTTTTCTTCCCTGGAGAAAAAAAGAAAATGAAACCATGATTTGTCCTCCTGCACGAAGTTGTAATCCAGGGGGATTCCCAAATTTCGAATCTCGCTGGGCATTGGCAGAAGCATTTCGTTTTAATAACCATATTGGAAAAAAGGAAATATATCAAAAAATTCAAGGATTAGCTCAATTATGTAAAAAGGAATTAAAAAAAATTCCAGGTGTTAAATTGTATACACCATTAGAAAGAGAATTTTCCTTAGGATTGATATGTTTTGATGTCATTGGATGTAATCCTTCAAAGATTGTAGAGGCTATGCTAGAAAAAAAAATCATGATTGGCCAAACACCCTATAGAAATTCATGTTTGCGGATTGCGCCAAGTATTATAAATAAAAAAGAAGATATTATTTCAGCTATGGAAGCTTTAAAAGATATAATGAAAACCTTAATAAGGATCAGGGATGAAAAAAAATATATTATGCATAACGGATACATTAAATGATTTTAAGGATATAACCAAAGGTCATAATGTTTATTTTTTTCCAATTAAACAACTACTACCTTCAGAACATCATTTTCCGCTATTTGAATCAGCTTTTGAAAAGCTAGCAAAACAACTTGATTTAAGTCAAATTGATTTAATTCTAGCGGAATATATTGAATCTTTACCGATAGTCTATTTCATTCGGCGCGAAGGTTATTATTGTCCAGCTATCTTTATTCCTCATACGAATGCTTATCCATTAATTATTTTAATTTATTTTATTCTATTAAAATGTTATATGCATACTGAAGATCTAATCTTATGTAAATCAGAACAAGCAGCTTTTGCTTATAAAAAAATTTTAATATAAATGCAATAAATATAGCTACATTTGGAATAAAAAAAGATTTTAAACCTTTAAATCAAATTTTATGTCGAAAGGAATTACAGTTAGGAATAGATAAAAAAATTTTACTTTATACGGGTAGATTTATGAATGATAAGGGTCTAGAGACTTTATTATCAATTTATGCATCTTTATTAGAACAAAAACAAAATCTGCAATTAATTATTAGTACGAGTCATATTGATCCTGTTTATTATAATGCCTTAGCTCCTTATACTAAAGACACTATTATTTTTTATAGATTGGCACGAGATAAGCTTGTAAAACTATATAACGCAGCTAATGTTTACATTTCATGTGCACTTAGTATTTTCGAAACCTATGGAAAATCTCCTTTGGAAGCTATAGCTTGCGGTACCCCTGTTATTGTTCCCGCTAGGGATGGTTTTCCTTATTATGTTACTGAAGAATATGGATATCTAATAAAAGTAAATTTTCTGGAAAATACTTCCATCTCTCCCTATCAATTTGCCAGTTTAGATAAAAAAGATTGTATTGAAAAAATTAATATGATTCTTAATAGGAATAATCGTATTGAATCTAACTTACCCAATTGGGCTTATTATGATCATTCTATACAGCGAATTAAAAATTTGATTCAAAAGATTTTGGAATGTTCCACTTCAGAAAAATTTATTAATAGAGCTGAAAAAAATAATAATAAGATTGATCAATCCTTATTTGGGTCAGTTGTCAATAAATTTTTCAAATTTTATGAAATAAAAACATTAGAAGATTTAATTTTAAAAAATCAAAAAGGAATTTTTTCTAATAAATTTTGTCGAGAACAAGAAAAAATTTTAAGTATATTACATCATGAAATTTTTAAGGCTATGGAAACATATCAAGGAACATTGGATACAAAAGTTATGGCATAAAGTTTAATTTTTAGATAATTAAAAATCTAAATTGATTTTTTATGTTATAATTTTTGACAGCAATTATCATTATGGAGTATTAGGAATGAATTTATTAGAACCTGTCTTTATGGTTTAAATAAATAGGAAAATAGGTTATAAAGATGCACGTGGAAATTAGTGGTAAAAAGAAAAATGGCTTATCCAAGTGACAT
>JBDLTN010000004.1:0-28300 GCA_039805785.1 Pseudomonadota bacterium
TAATTTTCGTAGGTTATCAAAAGATTATGAAATAACGACTTCTTCGGCTGAAAATTACGTCATTATCGCTCATTTTTTTGGACTTCTTAAACGGATAAAATAGCATGAAGACGGGTTCTTAGATTAAAAAACCGACAAAAAATTTCTTTAATGAAAAAAAGTATTCTTTTATATAGAATCATTACCTCAGAATATGCTTTGTCTGGTTCAGTAAAGTTTGGATTTGATTCATTCAGTCTAAGAATATCATCTATTTTTTTTGAAAAATTTTCAAAAGCAATATTACGATCTGATCCCTCTGTGTTAGTGACCTCGTCAGCCAGATAAGAATATTCAGGTATTAAAAACTTAAATAACTGAGCTATAGAGTAATAATCTGAGCGAAAACCTACAGTTGATGCATTATATTTATGTTTTTTAAAATATTCGGGAGCTGTATATGGTTGAAAAAAAATTTTTATATTGGCCGGTATGATTTTTTTTTCTGGTAGTTGTAAATTTTGAATAAAGGCGGGTTTATTGTAAGTGGAAAAAGCAATGTTAAAACTTCTGCCAAAATCAATGATATTTACTTTATTTTCATCTTTATTGATAATGATATTATTACAAGTTAAATCTCTGAATAATTCCTTTTCTATGAATATCAGTGATGGCTTTAATTAAATTCTTTATAATTTGAAATCTTGATTTAAGGGTCATATTGAATTGCCCAATGAAATGGGTGACCTTCGAAATAGGGAATTGTAAAATAAAAATATTTAGTATCTTCATGAGACCGAAATTTAAAATCTAAATCTTCGTAAGCACATTTCCAACCATCACTATCTTGTGACTTTGTATAATGATTCTTGGTTAAAATTTTAACACAAATAGATTGCTCATCATCGAAATTTACCTTATAGACGCACCCCATTTTTCCACTACCTAAGTGAATGATGTTAGTTATTGATTTCCCAGGTAGTAGTTCATCACAAACTTTTGGAGATAGCTTCATAACATTTTATGAATTAAACAGTCCATATTCTTTATAATAAACTGTTAATTATAAAAAAATTTACAGGAAAATTTACTTAAAATTTCTTAGTTAGTTCTTCTGCGCGATTTTTAGCTTCTTTAAGCGCTCTTTTTATCATATCAGAGAAATGAGAGTTTTTTAAAAAATTTAAAGCTTGCTGAGTCGTTCCTCCCGGTGAGGTGACTTGTTGTCTCAATTCCGCTAACGATTTTTCATCTTTAATTGCCATCTGAGCGGACCCCAAAGCGGTTTGTAAGGTGAGCAAATTAGCAGTTTCTTTCGATAAACCTAAATCAATAGCAGCTTCTTCTAGAGCTTCCATAAACAAGAAGAAATAAGCTGGACCACTTCCTGATAAAGCGGCTACCGTATCGATTTGTTCCTCTGTAGCTAACCACACAGTGATTCCTACGCTTTGAAAAAGGCTTTCCGCTGCATTTTTTTGCAATATTGAGCAATTCTGATTTGCAAACAAACCGGTTGCTCCATAGCCTATTAAAGCAGGAGTATTCGGCATACATCGTATGATTGATAAAGATTGATCTGATAGATAATGCGCTATATTTTTTAAATTTATACCTACGGCAATGGAAATGACCAACGATTTCTTTTCTTGAATCAGATCAGCAATTTCGATAGCAACAGCATTTAATATTTGTGGTTTCACTGCTAAAACCACAACGTCTGCCATTTGAACGGCTTGGCGATTATCAACAGTCAAATTAATATTTAAATTTCTTAATTTATCTAGTTGTTCTAGATTATTATTGGTTGCCCATATATTTTTTGAAGGATAATTTTTTTTTAATAATCCTTTGATAAGGCTGGTAGCCATGTTGCCGGCACCAATGAAGCTAATAATTGAATTTTGCATAAATTTACTTTTTTGGTTTTAAGTACTCATCGAGCCGTTCTAATTCAGTGGGAGTGCCTATGTTAAACCAGACGCCTTTGTAATATTCTCCGGTTATTTTTTGTTCAGCAATATATTCATAAAGTAATGATGATAATGGAAATGTGCCTGATTTACCTTGAAATAGATCGGGATGATAAATTCCAAGGCTGGCAAAGGTAAATTTATTTGAAGTATCATCTAAATTTAACAAACCTGTTTTGCTGAGATTAAAATCACCTTGGGGGTGAAAACTGGGGTTGTCCACTAAAATAAGATGGGCTAATGCAAATGAATTTAGTGCATGGGTTAATAAGTGCTCCAATGAAAAATCTGTCCAAATATCAGCGCTTATGACAATAAATGGGTCAGATCCTAAAATGGATAGTGCTTGAAGTATTCCTCCTCCCGTTTCGAGGGCAGTGGGTTCAAAAGAATAGAAGATTTTAACACCGTAAGCTTGACCATTTCCTAACGTATCTATAATTTGCTGAGCTTGATAAGAGACATTAATGACTATTTCTTTAATTCCGACTTTTGCTAATTTTAATACTTGATGAACGATTAAAGGTTGGTTAGCAACTAATATTAATGGTTTAGGAGTTTTGTCTGTTAAAGGACGCAAACGTAGACCTCGGCCAGCGGCAAGTATCATCGCTTTCATTGCTTTTCTTTCTCAAAAAGTTTTGGTTTAATTTTATTTTGCAATATTTCTTTAAAATGAGATAGTTCTGAGTAATC
Source organism: Pseudomonadota bacterium (assembly GCA_039805785.1). Lineage (GTDB taxonomy): Bacteria > Pseudomonadota > Gammaproteobacteria > Diplorickettsiales > Diplorickettsiaceae > Aquirickettsiella. The sequence goes on from JBDLTN010000004.1 coordinate 2,649, forward strand.
ATCACAGGTTTTACTCATATAATTTAATACTCGAGAAATCATAGGTAAATAATTTGGTTTATTATCACGGTAATTGAGTCGGGTAAAAATACCAAGTATTTTTAGATGACGCTGCAAGCTTATTAGATCAAACCAGCGAATAAATTTTTCTTGAGTGCATTGATGATTTATGCTGATCATATCATAAAATTTTAATAACCATTGATCAACTTGTGATTTTGGCCAATCTATGTAGGCATCGCGCAATAATGAGGCGGCATCGTAAGTAATAGGACCATAAACAGCATCTTGAAAATCCAAAACGCCAACATTTTTATTTTCCAATAAAAGCAGATTGCGTGAATGGTAATCGCGATGAACACAAACTTGAGGTTGTTCTTGGGCAGAATGGATAAGTATTTTAAAGGTATTTTCAAGGGCATTGTTGATCTCATCGGTTATTGTCAGATCTAGGTGTTTTTTCAAAAACCAATCAATAAATATTGCTAATTCGGAACGTATGAATTCTTCATTAAACAAATCTAAAGGTTTGTTATTTGGAAATTTAGGATTACAAGTCTGGATTTGATAAATAACTGAAAGGGCTCGATTATATAAATCATCAACAGTATGCGGATTTAAAATATCTAGGTATAAGTCATTTCCTAGATCACTTAGTAACATAAACCCTTGCTCAAGATTATAAGCAAGTATCGCGGGTGTATTAATTCCTTGATGGGCAAAATCTTTTGCAATTGTTATAAAGGCAATTAAATTTTCTTTATCTGGAGGAGCGATCATGGCAATATGGCTAAGGTTATCTTTTAAGCGTAAACGAAAATATTGCCGTGAGCTTGCATCATTAATTAATGGTTCTAACTCAAAGTTTGAGATTGTTGGAGAACAAGACTCCTTAAGCCAATTTTTTAATGAAGTTAATTGCGATGCATGTTCTAAAATAGACATAATCTAAGTCCTATCTTTAACTTAAATTTTTAAATGATTTGGAATTTTTTACAGTTTTTTATTTACCTAATCTTTAGACTTTCTGTGGGCCCTGTTTATTTTTTTAAGATAAGCTAGCCCTATTTTTAAAGTTATCTTACACTGGAACTAACTTGCTTATCTACCATTTCTATCGGTAGTATATACGGCTTATATCCTCTATACTTCTGCCCTTCGAGGAAAAGTTTTAAATTTCATTTATTTTATATAGACTGTTCGCCGACAATTCAAAAAAACATCTTTTTAAATACGAGCAGACTAAAAGCTGGATAATAAGAGGAATGCGTTATGTTTCATGGCAGTATAGTCGCATTAATAACCCCTATGCGAGAAAATGGGGATATTGACTATGTTTGTTTACGTAAACTAGTTGATTGGCATATTGCACAACGTACCGATGCTATTGTAGTCATTGGGACTACAGGAGAGGCTTCAACGCTGAGTATTGAAGAACAAAATAACGTCATAAAAACGGTTGTCGAACAAACCCATCGACGTATACCCGTCATAGCTAGCACAGGAACCCAATCTACCTATAAGACCATTGAGCAAACAAGGGTAGCCATGGAAATAGGTGTAGATGCTTGTCTATTAGTAACCCCTTATTATAATCTTCCTACGCAAGAAGGGCTTTACCAACATTATCGTTTGATAGCAGAAAAAGTCCCTATCCCACAAATTTTATATAATGTGCCTAAACGCACTGGATGTGATTTATTACCCGAGACGGTGGCTAAATTGGCTGGTATTGCGAATATTGTTGGTATAAAAGAGGGACGGCCCGATCGCGCAAAAGAAGTTTTAGAATTATGTGGTAAAAACATAGATGTTTATAGCGGCAATGATAATACCGCCTTAGAAATTATGCGTATTGGCGGTAAGGGTGTGGTTTCTGTAGCAGCAAATCTTGTGCCGCAATATATGCACAATCTTTACGAATTAGTAAAAAAAGAAGATTGGGAAGCAGCTGATAAACTAAATCAACAGCTTCGGCCACTTTATCAAGCTTTGTTTGTTGAGAGTAATCCTATACCGGTTAAATGGCTAGCAGCTGAAAAAGGCTTAATTTCTTCACCGGCTTTGCGTCTTCCTTTGACAACCTTATCAGCAGCGTGTCAAGCTAATTTGACATCAGTGATCCACTTATTAGAGGCGCTACTTTAAAATGAGAATCAAGCTATTTTATTTAGTATTAATGTTTTTTATTTTAAATTTGACAGCTTGCTCTTCTGTTAATAAGTATATAAAAACACAACGTTCACAATATTTATATAGTCAAGAGTTGCCATTATTAAAAGTCCCAGAGGGTTTACAGATTTCTAGAGAGGAAAGGTATATTATTCCATCGAATATTGGTTGCAGACCTGCAAAATTACCCGAATTACTCCCGCCGAGTAATTAACTCGCATTATTTTTATAGTTAATGAACTGAATGTTTCCCTTGTTAAAACTAATTGGAGAGGTACCAAAGCGGCCATAATGGCGCCGACTCGAAATCGGATGGGGATTTAAAGTCCCACGTGGGTTCGAATCCCACCCTCTCCGCCAGTATTTTTAAGCGAGACTTTAACATTACCTTTTTACTTTAATTGAAATACGCCCTATTAATTTTAAACTTCTATATTGCTACAGATTTCAGATTTTTGTAATGAAATATATTCTAATGGAGTATATGTTTGGCTGTATTCGGTTTTTTTACTATTAAATAGAACTATTTCTTTGACTATCATAGGGTTGGTATTTAAATTTAACTCCTCACGTAGATTGGGTGCATGATGATGAATAATCCGGCCTAAAGTTAAATGAGGTAAATAAGGTTTAGTTTCGGGAGTAAAGCCCAAGTTTGAGGCAACCTCTTCGAGTGCATTAGCCAGTTCATATAGTTCTGAAGGAGGAATTATATCCGCCGCAATTGCACGTGGTGCTGTAGGAGACGGAAAAAAACGAATATTATGTAATTGTAAAGAGAAAGGTTTGATTTTTTTGATTGCATTATGGGCATGTTTTGCTAATTTGGATATTTTCTCAGGATTAGTACTGCCTAAAAAACGCAAGGTGACATGTAAGTTTTCTGGGTGTACCCATCTAACGCGGTGTCCCCAAGGCTCTTGTTTCAGTTCATCTATAAGTTGAGATAAGGCTTGACGTAGTTCTGAATTAAGTTCAACAGCAAAAAATAGACGTAAAGGATCGTGAGTACTCAAGTGCAACTTCCTTATTTAAGACTATGAGATTCAGGACAGCGCTTATTTTAATGGAAAAATAGGCAAGTTTCTATGCTAGAGCATTTATTAAATTTTTCCAAGAAGTTTTCGAGCTGTGACCGCAAATATTTTCACAACCATTCATTATAATCTTGTTTATAGCTTGTCTTTTATCAGTGATTGACGATTTAATATGTAAACATTAACTTAATTATTGTTTTTTCAAAATATTTTTCTCATTAAATAGTCTAACGTATAAATATTTAATACATCAATTAATCAATAGGATCTTTTTTTTCAGAAATTGGAGTATACTATATAGTAATTTTTACGTTATAAAGTGCGCTATGATTATCGATACTACGCTCCTTTCCCGTATTCAGTTTGGTTTTACGATTGGTTTTCATATTTTATTTCCTACACTCAATATTGGTTTAGCCGTTTTTCTATCAATTATGGAAGGAATTTGGTTAAGGACAGGAAATCCTGTTTATTTAAGAATCTGTCAATTTTGGACTAAGATTTTTGCTCTTACCTTTGGTATGGGTGTCGTTTCAGGTATTGTTTTGGCCTATGAATTAGGCACTAATTTTGGACCTTTTATAAGTACGGCAGGAGGCGTGATAGGCGCGCTTTTTGTTTATGAAGTGCTTTCTGCATTCTTTCTAGAAGCAGGATTTTTAGGTGTAATGTTATTTGGTTGGGACAAAGTTGGTCCAAGATTACATTATTTAGCGACCTTGTTGGTAACTCTGGGGACCTTATTTTCAGCTTTAGGAATTTTGTCTGCAAATTCTTGGATGCAAACTCCTGCTGGTTTTCATATTGAAGCTGGAAAGTATATAGTTGATAGCTGGTGGGCTGTGGTATTTAATCCTTCAGCTATTACTCGTTTTCTTCACATGGTCATGGCTTCTTTACTGACTACTTGTTTTGCGATTGCAGGGGTTTCAGCTTGGTTTTTATTAAAGAAAAGAGACCTAGACATTGCTAAACCTTGTTTTTCCTTTGTTTTGGCTGCTGCTATGGTAATAGCTCCCGTTCAAATATTATTAGGCGATATGGTTGGCTTAAAGGTTTTCGAGTATCAACCCTTAAAAACTGCAGCAATAGAAGCTAATTGGAAAACGCAAAATGGTGCTCCTTTAATATTGTTTGCAATACCTAATAGTAAACGAGAAAAGAATTTTTATGAAATAAGCATACCAAGACTTGCAAGCTTAATTAATACACACCATTGGAATGGAAAATTAATAGGACTAAAAAGTGTTCCACGCTCAGAGAGGCCAGTGGTAGGCGCAACATTTTGGATGTTTCGAGTCATGGTAGGCATAGGTTTTTTATTTTTGTTTGCTGCCCTGTTTGCGCAGTGGCTGAGATGGCGAGGAAAGCTTTACAACTCAGATATGCTTAATCGTTTTTGCATATTGATAGCACCTTTGGGATTTTTGAGTACCATTGCAGGTTGGGTCACTGCAGAATCGGGAAGGCAGCCATGGATAGTTTATAATTTAATCAGCATTTCTCAAGGCGCATCTATCGTGCCCCTCCATCAGGTTATCATTTCCTTGGCGTTATTAGTCACTGTTTATGGAGTTATATTTAGTTTCTATCTATTTTATCTTTTTAAATTAATTCGTAAAGGACCCACTCCTCCAGAATCGGATGAATCAGCTGCGGACGTTATAACGGAAACACCCTTTAAATACTTAGCACCTGAGGGTAAATAAATGCTTTTAATTCTTACTTGGGCAGCGATAATTTCTCTAATTATCATGACGTATGTTTTGCTAGACGGTTTTGATCTGGGCGTAGGTATTTTATTCCCATGGATTAAACAGAGTGAATTTAGAGATATTATGATGAGCACTGTCGTACCAGTTTGGGATGGGAATGAAACTTGGTTGGTATTTGGCGCTGCAGCGCTCTATGCTGCCTTTCCAATAGCCTACGGTATTTTGTTGCCTACTTTATATATGCCGATAATGATTTTATTAATAGCATTAATTTTTCGCGGAGTAGCGTTTGAATTTCGTTTTAAAGCACATAAAAGTCAGTTTATTTGGGATATTGCCTTTGCCGCGGGATCAATATTAGCCGCCTTTATTCAAGGGATTATTTTGGGCACCTTTGTAAAAGGCTATGGTACCCACTTACCTTTATCACATTCAGCTTATCATTGGTTCACCCCTTTTACTATCTTTACTGGGATTGCAGTGGTTTGTGGTTATGCCTTATTAGGAGCAACTTGGCTAATTATAAAAACAGAAGGCGTTTTGCAAGAAAAAATGTATAAAGCAGCTAAAGTTTTATTACCCTTAGTGGCTCTTTTCTTAATTAGTGTGAGTATCTGGACGCCGATTGTTGAACCGCAAGTGATGCATCGTTGGTTTTCATTGCCCAATTTTTATTATCTGTCCCCGTTGCCTTTTTTAACAATAATGATTGTGTTTTATAATTTTTTTTGTTTACAAAAGAAAAAAGAAAGACTGCCTTTTATTTTAACAATAGGTTTGTTTGTTTTTTCGTATATAGGGTTTTGTATTAGTGCTTGGCCGTATATTATTCCGCATGTGCTGCCAGTTTGGGAGGCAGCTGCCCCGCCCTCTACTTTAAAATTTATTTTAGTTGGTGCAGCAATTATATTGCCGGTTTTATTTATTTATACGCTTTATTCTTACCATGTTTTTAGAGGGAAAGTAAAAACAATCATCCATTATTGATTATGAAAAAACGTTTGCGACAATGGCTCTGGTTTATTGGCCTATATCTAGCGGGCGTCGTCACTATAATTGTGGTGAGTAAATTATTACGTTGGTTTATTCCGCATTAACGATTAGATAAAAAAGGCTGAATAGACTTTTCTATTTCTAATAAAATTTCTTTTTGTGGAGCATATTGTTGAAAAAAATGGACTCTTGTTTGTTTCTTAATAATAAATTTGGGTACTAATTTAGCTATTGCATTAAGTATTTTATGGAAAATATTAAGCTGTTCTAAGCTTAAAGGGTTTTTTTCTTGGGATTGTTTAATGAGTTCTGAAGCCTCAAGTTGGAAATCTTGGATAATTTTTATAGCTTTTATTCTTTTTAATGTCTCTTCCTCATTAGAATTTATATTAAGTAAGTTTTGTAGACATTTGTAATTTAGAGTTGCCAGCTTATCTGCTAAGTAAGAAATATCTCTATAAGAGTATAATTTAGTGATTAAGCTATCGATTTCGTTATACTTTTTAGAAAAACATGCAGTTGGACCTAAAACCAAAGTTCCGTTTTCTGAAGTAAACCAGCTAATTAACTCGGAAAACTGCAAGTTAATTAACATACCGTGAGCTTGCTTAATTAATGGTCCAGATTCAATATAATTATTGTTTTCTTGCGTTATTAATTTTTTTAAAAAGCTAAAAAAAATATTAATTTCATTCTGTTTATTTTTATTCTCAGGAAGATTTAGAGTTTTATCCTTGATCAAAGCTAAGACGGTATCTAGCTGTATTTTTTCATTGTTATTGTTAGCATCCACAATAAGTGTAGTCAAAAGATCTTTTAGGCTTGATTCTGGTCTCTGGTTTTTGGTGTCAAGAAGAGGGGTGATCAGTTGCTTTTGATCGGTGATGGTTGTACCTAATGAACTTAAATGGTTATTAGTCAATTCAAATTTACTAACTTTATTGGAAGTTTTTAACGTAATTAAAAAATAAGGAGTATTTTTAGGACTTTTTAATTCAAATTCTAGTTCGCATAATCTTGCTTTTAAGAGATAACTAGGAATTTTTTTGAAAAATTCATCTAGGGGCAGAGACTGTCTAAGGAATGTAAGTAAGCAATTGATATCATGGATAAGATTTGTATCGAGCTTGAAAACAAAATTATCTTGAGGAGTACTTTTTTTCATTATTATTTAATTATAAAGACCTCCTTGTCGATTAACTCGACGCTTTTAAATGAAATATAGCAAAAATTGCTTCAGTTAAACAAGAAATCCATCTTCATTATCAAAAACTATTATTTCAGCTTGAAAAGTTAGCATAATTTTAAGATATTGCCTATGAGTCATTTGATTACAAGTTAAATTTTAATCAACTTTGAATGTTTATAGCTAATTAAAGTTTTTTTAATAAAAAAGCTTCAAAATAACCAATACTTAACTATTTTTTAACAAGAAGGTCGATTGACTTAAATGTTCGAAGAAAGGAAAATCTGGTTTTGGATTGTTGGTTACCAGATTTAGTATAAAATTTAGTATAATATAACAAACAACTACTATAATTAATTTTGATTTTGACGACTAAAAGAAGATGAAATTCTATGGCTATTTACCCTATTATCCAGCTCCCCGATGAACGTTTGCGAGCAGTTACAGCGCCAATTACTGTTTTTGATGAGGCTCTACAAGAACTCATTGATGACATGTTTGAGACGATGTATGCCGCTAAAGGAATAGGTTTAGCCGCCCCCCAAATTGCTATAAGCAAAAAATTAGCGGTTATTGACGTTTCTAACCATAAATCGCAAACCTGGTGTTTAATTAATCCAGTCATTGTTGAAAAAAAAGGCGAGGCATTAATGGAAGAAGGTTGTTTATCGGTCCCTGGAGTCTATGATAAGGCTCCGCGCGCGCTTTGGGTGAAATTACAAGCTTTAGATAGGCATGGAAACCCCTTTGAAATAGAGGCAGAGGATTTATTAGCGCATTGTATACAGCATGAAGTAGATCACCTTAATGGTAGGCTATTTTTAGATCACCTATCTCCTCTTAAGCGTCAATTAGCGCGTAAAAAATTAAAAAAATTTAAGAAAAGGGGGCAAGCTTGAAACTTATTTTTGCAGGGACGCCCGAATTTGCTTTGCCCAGTTTGCAGGCTTTGTTGAATTCTAATCATGAGATATGCGCTGTCTATACACAACCCGACCGTCCTGCAGGAAGAGGTCGAAAATTATTAATGAGTCCAATTAAAAAACTAGCTTTAGAGAATAAGCTTCTTGTTTATCAACCTACTAGTTTACGCGATGCTAAAGAACAAAAAAAATTAGCTGCTTTTCATGCGGATTTAATGGTGGTAGTAGCCTATGGGCTTATATTGCCACCAACCATATTAAACACCCCCCGTTTTGGTTGTATTAATGTTCATGCGTCGCTATTGCCACGTTGGCGAGGAGCTGCACCTATTCAGCGAGCTATCTTAGCAGGTGATCAGGAAACGGGTGTTACCATCATGCAGATGGACGAAGGGCTTGATACGGGTGAAATGATAAAGAAATATTCTTGTCCTATAGAGCCGAATGACACGACTGAAACCTTACAGCATCGATTAGCTGATCTAGGTGCTAGAGCGTTAGTTGAAAGTTTAACTGCCATTGAAAGTGGCACGTATCAATCAGAGCCCCAAAATGAAAAAGACAGTAATTATGCAAAGAAAATTAAGAAATTAGAAGCAGAGGTAGATTGGGAGAAGCCTGCAACCTACTTAGATAGATTAGTACGTGCCTTTCATCCTAAACCCATTGCTCGTGTTGTTTTAGGAAAGCCTATATTGCTGATTTGTAAAGCTGAAGTACTTGATGAAAACACGACTGAAAAACCTGGTTTAATCTTAAAAGCTGATCGAGAAGGTATAGATGTTGCCACAGGAAAAGGTGTCTTACGTTTATTAGAGGTGCAATGGCCCGGTGGTAGATGCTTACCGATTTCAAGTTTTATCCATGGTAAATCGGAGTTATTTCATGTGGGTGCCATTTTAGATCGTATGTATGGCTAATTCTCGGGCAGTCGCCGCAGAAGTTATTTCTCGTGTTTTAAAAGAAAGAATATCGCTTAAGGAGGCTTTAGCAGCCGGTGTAAAGACTGAGATAAATTCGCGCGATAGAGCATTCATTCAAGAATTATGTTATGGCGTAATTCGTTGGCATACCCTTCTGCGCCAGCTTTGTTCCTATTTATTAAAGAAACCCCTTAGTGCTGCCGATCAAGATATTTATGCATTATTGTTGATAGGTCTATATCAACTTAACTATCTAAGAACCTCTCCTCATGCAGCTGTACATGAAACAGTACAGGCAGCCAGAGAACTCCATAAGATTTGGGCAGTCCCTCTAGTTAATGGGGTTTTACGATCATTCCAACGACAGAGGGCCAATTTATTAAAAAAATTACCTAAAGAGAGCTACTTAGCTCATCCGGATTGGTTAATTAAAAAGTTACAACAGGCATGGCCGAATGAATGGCAAACAATTTTAGCTGCAAATAATCATTTACCCCCTATGAGTGTGCGAGTTAATCTTTTGAAAATTACACGAAAAGATTATGCGCTAAAATTAAAAAGTGCGGGAATAACAGGGAGCTTAAGCGAATTAAGCCCAAGTGGAATTATACTCGATGAAACTTATCCAGTAGTTAAACTACCTGGTTTTATGGAAGGAGAGGTCTCTATACAAGATACAGCCGCGCAATTAGCAGCTTCTTTATTGTTATTAGAGCCTGGGCAGAGGATTTTAGACGCCTGTGCAGCACCTGGAGGAAAAACAACGCATATTTTGGAAGTACAGCCTGACCTGTCGAGTTGTTTAGTGGTCGATTCTGATGCGATTCGCTTAAATAAAGTTAAGCAAAATTTGGATCGTCTAAGTTTAGCAGGAACAAAAGTACAACTACTTGCTGCTAAAGCACAAGATCTCAAAACTATTTGGAAAGAAGACTTATTTGATAGAATATTACTAGATGCTCCCTGCTCAGGAACCGGAGTTATTCGAAAACACCCTGACATTAAATTGTTACGTAGGGAAGGTGATATTCCTAAATTAGTGGAGTATCAATATCAACTGATATCAAGTCTTTGGGAAATGTTAAAGCCAAATGGTATTTTATTGTATGTGACCTGTTCTGTATTGCCAGAAGAAAACAGTGATTTAGTCATGCGTTTTTTAGCGCAGTATTCTGATGCCAAAGAAGAGGTCATTGACGAAACATGGGGGATAGCTTGTCCGATAGGGAGGCAAATTTTGCCACAAATTCATGGACCTGACGGCTTCTATTATGCTAGGTTACGTAAAAAGCTTAATAATTAAGTCATAATTAAAAGAAGAAGTAAAAATTATGAAAACTATGTCACTATTTTTTTATTGTTTTGTAACATTAGCTACGTTCAATTTGGCTAGTTGCGCTGCAAATCACTCATTGGATACCCCACCTTTAGAGAAAAAAACTGTAGTAAACGCAAAGAAAAAGAACCAGTTACCACCTCCTGTTATACAAATAGTGCAAGGGGCTGATCGTCTTAGAGTCATTGCCTACAGCGATGGCTGTTTCCGGTCAAATGGGAAATTAACTAGGAATTGTATGCAACAGCTTAGTCAGACGGTTAGGCTTATAAAATCTTACGGAGATGGACTCATTCAAGTCGTTGGGTATAGCGATGATCTTTACGATCCTCAAACAGCCTCTGCGATTACACAAGAGCAAGCAGAAGTCATCACCAGTTTTTTATGGTCACATGGAATAGGTTCGCAACGTTTACGTACAATAGGATACGGCCGACATGATTATATTGCGAGTAACCGAAACGTTAAAGCAAGTAGTTTTAATCGTCGTGTTGAGATTATTTTAGTAAAAAATTAAATTTAATTTTTATTAAGCACTAGTCCCAAATCCTCAGTGTAATTGTTGATAAAATTTATTGGCGAGCTGTAATAAATCAAACTATTGTCCTTCGCAAACGCGTTCAGTGTATTTCTGACATTAACGGTTGCTTGAGCTTGTTTTTCAGTTTTAACAAACCCGCGTTGGGCGCGCAATTGTTGAGCATATAAGTGCGTATTTTGAGATAATTTAGCATCTAGGATTTTGACGATTCCTGCTAAGTTAATGTTTTCTTTACCACTAGCAGCTATTTTTAAATAAGGGCTATCAACCCAATAAACCCGCAAATTTCCAGCTCCAGTAGAAGTAATCTTTTTTAATGAAACAATACCTTGAATAACTACGTTATGAGAGTTATGCGCCTCTATTTCGAGATTTGAGCTAAGTAGATTATCAAAAATAATGAGTTTATTACCGTTGCTATAAAGAGATTGAAGATTCAATCGATTTGTGGAAAGTTTGATTTGACCTTCTCCTTGAGCATGAAGCGATAATGAACCAGCCAGCCCCTTGCCAAAAAGACTTGCGTTACTATTGAATTGAATTTGCTTTATTTGAGTTGGGGATGTATTGACGCGAATTGTTAACCTTTCTCCAGGTTGAGATCGGTAAATAGGTTTTGTGCCTAGATGTAAAGTATGGTTTTTTTCACTGTAAGTAACTGCAAGCACCCTTTTCTGATCTCCCAGAATTTGCAAAGAAGGATGAGTTTGGGTTGCGTCAATATAAACATTAATAGGCCCTTGAATATCTAAACTATTGAAGTTATTAATTGGGATATTCTTGCTTATTAAAGGAGTACTTTGAGTGGTTACTTGTGCATGGCTTAAAAAGCTAAAAAGCGACAAGGTCGCTATTAAACAATAGGCGATGACTTTCATAGATTGATCTCTTATTATTATTTTTAAAGAATATTAACCTTGTGGAAGGTTATTTTCCAGATAAAGATTCATATTCAAGCGAAAATTGCTTAAGAAAGGGCTTGAAGGACTCTATTCTAAAGCTTATGTTTCGCAATTTTAGCTATATTTTTCTTGGAGCGTATTGCGCTATAATCTCGTCTTCCTTCTATCTAGTGATTTAACCCATGAAATGCATAGTGCAACAAGAAATCAAAAAAGCCTTGTTAAGCCTAGAAAACAAATTTTCTGTACCTGCCTCACTGAATATCCAGGTTGATTATGCCAGGGAAAAATCACATGGCGATTTTTCTAGCAATATTGCTTTAGTTCTGTCAAAAAAACTACAAATGTCCCCATTGCAATTAGCTGAAATAATAAAATCCAATATAGATTGTTCATCAGCGGGCTCTAAACTAGAAAAAATTGAAATTGCAAAGCCCGGATTTCTTAATTTCTTTTTAAAAAAAGCTTTTTGGTATTCTGTTATTGACAAAATTTTAACTCATGCCAAACAATTTGGAGTTTCAAATTTAGGTAATAACGAATCCATTTTAGTTGAGTTTGTTTCGGCTAATCCTACTGGTCCTTTGCACGTAGGACATGGCCGTGGGGCAGCCTATGGCGATTCTATTGTGAGATTATTAAGGACTGTCGGTTATCAAGTTTGCGCAGAATATTATATCAATGACGCTGGAAGGCAAATGGATATTTTGACAACTAGCGTTTGGTTACGTTACTTAGAAATCTGCGGAGAAAAATTTACTTTTCCAAGTAATGCTTATCGAGGAAGTTATATTCATAAAATTGCCGAACAAATTTTCTCTGAGTATGGTAAGGAGTTTTTTAAAACCGCAGAATTAGTCTTTAAGGATATTTCTATTGATGAGCCTCAAGGCGGGAATAAAGAACAGCATATTGATGGCCTTATCGCTAGAGCTAGAGTTTTATTAGGCGATGTTGATTATGAAAAGGTATTTGAAGTGGGTTTAAATTCAATTTTAACCGATATTAAGGAAGATCTTAGTGCATTTCGAGTTAATTTTAATGAATGGTTTTCAGAAAAAAGTTTGTTTAAGACAAATTTTGTTGATAAAACTATAAAGCGTTTAATAGCGAGTGGAAAAACCTATGAAACTAATGGAGCTTTATGGTTTAAGTCGACAGACTTTGGAGATGATAAAGATCGAGTATTGCTACGGGAAAATGGGCAACCCACCTATTTTGCAGCAGACGCGGCTTATCGTCTTTGTATTTTAGAACAGCGCAAATTTAAAAAAATAATTAATGTATTGGGCTCAGATCACCATGGCTATGTTCCTAGAATTCGTGCGGTTATTCAAGCATTAGGTTTTTCCGAGGATAGTTTAAAAGCCCTACTAGTACAATTTGCTATTCTTTATCGCGGCGACAAAAGAATTCAAATGTCGACTCGTAGCGGAGAGTTTATTACTCTAAGAGAACTTCGAGAGGAAGTGGGTACTGATGCAACTCGATTTTTTTATGTACTGCGACGTGTAGACCAACATATGGATTTTGATCTTGAGCTTGCCAAAGAGCAATCAAATGCTAACCCGGTTTATTATGTACAATATGCGTATGCGCGAATATGTAGTGTCATGCGCCAACTCGCTGCCAAGCAATGGATTTGGGATCGATCTTTAGGGATGAAGATGCTTAATGCATTGCAGGAGGTACAAGAACAAGATTTGCTAGTTTTATTAAATCGTTATCCAGAAATGATAGAATCAGCTGCAAACTCTTACGAGCCTCATATCATTGCACATTACTTAAGAGATTTAGCACAAAGCTTTCATGTCTATTATAATTCATGCGTTTTTTTGATAGAGGATGATAAGTTGCGAAACGCGAGACTAAATTTAATTGCCGCAACTGCACAAGTCATCAAAAATGGTTTAAGCCTGTTAGGTGTGGAAACTTTGGAAGTAATGTAATGGCTAAAGACTATGCTAAAAATTATACAAAATATAAATATCTAGCTCCTAAACGAAAAAATAATCGTTATCTTTGGATAATGTTAGGGATTTCTATTGGTTTATTGATTTTGGGTTTGTTTCTCCTCAAGCCTATTTATAAAGAAAAACCTATTCGGCCTGACGAGAAAAAAATTAATAAAAAGCTAGAAACACCTGAACCTCAACCTCCAGTCCCAGAGCCAAAGTTTGATTTTTATAATATTTTGCCTCAGGATAATTTGAGTTTATCACCACACGCTAATTCTGCAATCAAAGAAATAGCTTTGCCAAATGCTATGACCACCTCAGATGCAATGCTAAGTCTCACGCCTGAACAAGTAGCTATTGCCGAAGCAAAAAAGCAGCTAGAAGCTGAGATGGGCCAATTCAAAAATGAGGTTTATGTACTTGTGTTAGGTAATTTTACTGATCGTGCACGTGCTGAGCAATTGCAAGCACAAGCTTTACTGAAAGGTTTTCCTGTCCAGAAAAAAGTCAGTGTAATTAATGGGAAACTCATATACCAGATTTTTATGGGGCCGTCGGATTTAAATAAGCTTACTCAGGATAAAAAACGCTTAAATGAGGCTGGAGTAGCTGCAGTTCTGATTAAGACTACCCCATAAATTAGGGAATTGTAATTTTTAAGCCTTGAAAATAGCAAATAAGTCACCATAGTAGTTATTTGAATCTCGGTAATTTTAAAGGGTAAATAGTGCAGTCTTTACATGGTACAACAATATTATTAGTTCGGCGTAACGATAAAGTCGTTATTGGTGGAGATGGTCAGGTGACTTTGAGGAATGCGATTGTTTTAAAAGGAAATGCACGTAAGGTTCGCAAATTATATGATGGTCAAGTCTTAGTTGGGTTCGCAGGGGCGACCGCTGATGCGTTTACATTAATAGAACGGTTTGAAAATAAGCTAAAAGAATGCAATGGACGCCTCGATCGAGCTTCAGTCGAACTTGCTAAGGATTGGCGATCTGATCGAGTGTTACGGCGTTTGGAAGCCATGCTTGCAGTTGCAGACAAAGAAAAATCTTTTATGTTAAGTGGAAATGGCGATGTAATAGAGCCAGAACATGATTTAATTGCTATAGGTTCGGGAGGTGCTTATGCACAATCAGCCGCACTAGCCTTATTTCAAAATACTAAGCTAAGTGCTCGGGCTATAGTTGAAAAAAGTTTAATCATAGCAGCGGATATTTGTGTTTTCACAAATCACCAACGTACGATTGAAGAGATTGATTCTGTTAAAAAATAATAATGCCCCAAACTAAAACTTACTTAAAAATGAAAAAAAACTCATCCGATCTAATTGATACACCTACCGATATTATTCAAGTTTCTGAGCTAAAAATGAAAGACGCTAATTTTTCAAAAGATTTAAATCAAGCAAATACTAATTCAGATATACCTATGGATCTAGAGTATTTAAGCAAAATTGATTTAACCCCAAAACAAATAGTATTAGAGCTTGATCGTTATACCATAGGTCAAAATGACGCTAAAAGAGCTATTGCGATTGCTCTGCGTAATCGAAAGCGCAGGATGTTACTTGATCCAGAGTTAAGAGATGAGGTGACTCCCAAGAATATACTTATGATTGGTCCATCGGGCGTAGGAAAAACTGAAATTGGCCGGCGTGCGGCTAAAATCACCGGCTGTCCTTTTTTAAAAATAGAAGCTACTAAATTTACAGAGGTAGGTTATATTGGGCGGGATGTAGATTCAATACCTAGAGATTTAGTAGATTCGGCTTTTAAGTCTTTGCGCGAAGAAGAAATTACCCGTTTGCAACCACAGGTGTTAGAGTCTGCTGAAAATAAAATTATTGATAGTTTTGTACCCCCTTCACGCTCGACTACCAACGAAAATACTGATGAGCTTAAAAATAAGGAAAAATCTATAGCAAGAAATGTCTTCCGCAAGCAATTGCGAGAAGGGCTTTTAGATGATAAGGAAATAGATGTAGAGTTAGCCGCTTTACCAGCTGGGGTAGAGATTGGTAGAGATCATGGGTCCTCCTGGTATGGAAGACATGACCAATCAATTGCAAAATATGCTGCAAAATATTGGTACTACACGTACGCGTAACCGTCGTATGAAAGTAAAAGATGCATTAGCAGTAATCCAAAAAGAAGAAGCTAGTAAGTTACTTGATGAAGAAGATTTAAAACGTAAAGCAATAGAATGGGTGGAGCAATACGGAATAGTTTTTATTGATGAAATTGATAAGGTATGCCGTCGTGGTGAAATGAGTGGTGCAGATGTTTCACGGGAAGGAGTACAACGAGATTTGTTACCTTTAATTGAAGGCTGTACTGTTTCTACAAAATATGGCATGGTCAGAACAGATCATATCTTATTTATTGCTGCAGGGGCTTTTCATTTATCAAAGCCATCGGATTTAGTCCCTGAATTACAAGGTCGTTTGCCGATTCGAGTGGAGCTAAAGGCATTAACATCAAAAGATTTTGAGCGTATTTTAGTAGAACCCCAAGCATCTTTAATTGTGCAATATCAGGCATTATTGGGTACTGAAGAATTAGTCTTAAATTTTGATAAGTTTGCAATTCAACGTATTGCCGAAATTGCTTATGATCTGAATGAAAAGACTGAAAATATTGGCGCGCGGCGTTTGTATACCGTTATGGAAAGACTATTGGAGGAGATATCTTTTGATGCGAGCGAGTATACTGACAAAAAGGTAAATATTGATGTTAAATATGTAGATAAATATTTAACGCCTCTTGCACAAGATCAAGATACCAGCCATTTTATTTTATAATATGATTCCTACTCCAAGTGATATAAAGCTTTTGCAGAAAACTCGAAAATTAGAAATTCAATTTGATAATGGTGAAAAATTTAGTTTACCTTGTGAATATTTACGAGTTTTTTCACCTTCTGCCGAGGTTAAAGGTCATGGACTTAGTGAAGGAAAGTTAGTAAGCGGCAAAAAAAATGTGAATATCACCAACATAGAGCCAATTGGTCATTATGCGATTAGATTAATCTTTGATGATAACCATCAATCAGGCATCTATTCTTGGGAAACGCTCTATGAATTATCTAAGCATTATTCCCAATATTGGGAATACTATCTTCAACGCCTAAAATCCGCAGGTATAAGCCGAGATTAATTGCTATCTTTTCTTGTTACCCCAAATTTGGAAATACAATATCATTTACTAGTAATATTTAATTTAGCAAAACGTCTTTTTCCAACTTGATAAATATGACAGGTATCAGATTTAATTACTAATTTCTTATCTTCTATTTTTATTGAATCTATTTTAACAGCCCCCGCCTCAATTGAGCGCAATGCTTCTGAAGTACTTGCGACTAATCCTGCTTGCTTTAATAAATTGGCGATGGATATGTTATCTCCTGGAATGGTTATATTCAGTTCTTTAATTTGTGAGGGAATGGCGCCATCTCTAAATCGATGTTGAAATTCCAGGAATGCTTTTTCAGCATCTGCCTTGGTATGGAAACGTTCAATTATTTCAAAAGCCAACTCTATTTTAAAATCACGTGGATTAGCTAAACCCTGAGCAGCCTCTTGTTGCATGAATTTAATATCAATTAATGATTTTTTGAATGAAAGCAATTCAAAGTAACGCCACATCAACTCATCAGAAATTGACATAATTTTTCCAAACATCTCATTTGCTGGTTCATCGATGGCTATATAATTATTGAGCGATTTAGACATTTTTTGGATACCATCTAAACCCTCTAACAAAGGCATGGTTAAAATTATTTGTGGAGATTGTTTGAAATGCTTCTGAAACTCTCTTCCTAACAATAAGTTGAATTTTTGATCGTTACCGCCACATTCGATATCAGTTTTTAGTACGACAGAATCATAAGCCTGAAGTATAGGATATAAAAATTCATGGATTGCAATGGGTTGATGCTGGCGATAGCGTTGATGAAAGTCATCTCTTTCAAGCATTCTTGCAACGGTAAAGGAGGATGCTAGTTTTATAAGATCGGTAACGGATAATTTTCCTAGCCATTCCGCGTTAAATCGCAAGTTAGTTTTTTTAGGATCCAGTATTTTATTAAATTGTTGTTGATACGTTTTGGTATTGGCTGTAACTTGATCAATACTTAAGGGCGGACGGGTTGCATTCTTACCTGAAGGATCACCAATGAGTGCCGTAAAATCACCAATAATAATATCTATTTCGTGGCCTAAGTCTTGTAATTGCCGAAGTTTGTTGATAAGCACAGTATGACCGAGATGTAAGTCAGGAGCTGTAGGATCAAAACCAGCTTTAATACGTAAAGGCCTATTTTCTTTTATTTTATTCTTTAATTCATCAACAACAAGTATTTCCGTAGTTCCTCGTTGAAAGATTTCCATCATTTTATCATTCATATTATTTACCTGTTAAAGCTAAAGCCAAAGCATATAGTTTATTTTTTTTCTCACGGGTTATTTTAGCAGCTATGGAAGTAGCTTGCTTAATGGGTAATTCATTCAATAAAATCTCTAGAATCCGCTGCGCGTCAACTTCATTAGGGTTAACATATTTTGCTCCTGCAATTAGAACGACAAACTCCCCTTTTTGTTGATTTTTATATGAACTTAACCAAATTTTCAATTGGTTTAGACTATCTCCATGAATGGTTTCAAAAGTTTTAGTTAATTCTCTAGCCAAAACTACATAACGTTTCGGCCCCAATACATCCAGCATGTCCTCAATTAAAGCTAAAATACGATGTGGCGCTTCATAAAATATAATTGTGCGTGTTTCATGCAAGAACTCGAGTAATTTTTTTTGTCGAGCGACACTTTTTTCAGGTAAAAACCCTTCAAAAATAAATCTATCACAGGCTAAACCAGAAGCACATAGAGCAGTTATTAAAGCGCATGGGCCTGGAATGGGAATAACTGGAATTTTGTGCTCTTGAGCTAATTTAACTAAACGATAACCCGGATCATTAATGAGCGGTGTCCCTGCATCACTAATCAAGGCAATAGATTGATTTTTTTTTAGGCAATCTAAAAGAATTTTGCTGAAAGCGGTTTCGTTATGTTCATGGAATGAAATTAAAGGGGTGGTAATGGCAAAATGCTTAAGTAGTTTTTGACTATGACGAGTATCTTCGGCAGCAATTTTATCAACATTTTGTAAAGTCTTTATTGCCCTGGGGCTAAAATCTTCTAAATTACCTATGGGCGTAGCAACTACATAAAGGCCTGGAGCTTCTGACATAAACTTTTCGCATTAAAATATAAGACGAGTATAATGGCACAGCGTTTTATTCTGCGCAAAATTCAGAGGTTAGATTCAAAATGTCCAAAAAATTGAAAAAACAAAAATTAGGGTTGTGGATGTTAACTGCTCTAGTTACGGGGAATATGATAGGGTCAGGAATTTTCTTACTGCCAGCTTCGTTAGCTGCCTACGGCAGTATTAGCCTACTCTCTTGGGTCGCTACGGCTATAGGTGCTTTGTTAATAGCATTAGTATTTGCTAAGCTAGCTAATGTAATGCCTCTCACAGGAGGACCTTATGCTTATTGTCGAGAAGCATTTGGTGATTTTGTTGGATTTCAGATGGCTTATAATTATTGGATTGCGTTATGGGTAGGTAATGCAGCAATAGTAGTTGCTTTGACAGGATACTTAAGCTTTTTTTGGCCTTTTTTGGCTAAAAATGCTTTGTGGTCTTGTTTGGTTAGTATTAGTTTGGTGTGGTTAATAACATTTATCAATATTTTAGGTGTTCGACATGCGGGTATTTTTCAATTATTAACAACCATTTTAAAATTGATTCCATTATTACTTATTGCCTTTGTAGGAATTTTTTATATTCATCCTCACTTTCTGAGCGAATTCAATTTATCTGGTAAGTCCAACTTAAGTGCATTTAGCGGTGCGGCAACTTTAACTTTATGGTCTTTTATCGGTCTAGAATCTGCATCAGTACCCGCTGGCCATGTAAATAACCCTAGTCGTACTATTCCTAAAGCGACTATTCTGGGAGTAATCATAGCCACAATTGTTTATTTGATGAGTAGTATTGCAGTAATGGGGGTTATGCCATTAACAGAACTTGCCCATTCTAATGCACCTTATGCTGATGCTGCAAAAATTATGTTTGGGCCTATAGGAAGTACTTTAATTGCCATCGGAGCAGTCATTTCTTGTTTAGGTGCTTTAAATGGTTGGATTTTACTTCAAGGTCAAATTCCCTTAGCAGCAGCCCAAGATAAACTTTTCCCGAGTATTTTTTTAAAAAAATCCGAAAATGGCACACCTGTTGTGGGCTTGGTTGTCTCTAGTGTTTTAATCTCTTTACTTTTACTGATGACCTTAAAGCATAGCTTGGTTAAACAGTTTACAATTATTATTTTATTAGCAACTTTAGCCTCGCTGATTCCATATTTTTTAACTACGATGTCTGAGCTGGTTATCTTTTTTAAATATCCTGGAATTTTTAAAAAAGGTAAAAAACTGTTTGGCTCAATTATGGTAGCAATTTTAGCAGGAATCTATTCTTTTTGGGTTATCATAGGTTCGGGGAAAGAAACTGTATTTTATGGGACATTATTATTACTAAGTAGTGCGCCTGTTTATGTTTGGATGAAATGGCGCGGTTCTACAAAGGACGCTATAACTTTAACCGAGCAACCTTTACCTTTACCCTGAGGTCATAGTTTGTACAAGCTATTTGTTTTTTTACTTATTTTATTGAGTGGTTTTTATTCACCAGCTTTTGCTGAGCTTAATGACTCTCCTTTAGTAAATTTGACTCAGCAACAGTTAGTTGCTGAGCAGACACGTAGTGATTTACTTAAAAGAAAGCTCCAGGGCTTACGTAATGAACAAAAAGTCTCGTCTCCTAGTATCAACCCACAATCTTTAGCCCATCTAGACTTACTGATTGCAATGGCAAAAGCTGATTTAGAAAGTATTAACTTAAGCCTAAAAACAACTCAACAATCCACTGATTTGATTCAAGACTCTATCCGAAATGCTACGGATCAGTATGAAATTTCTACGCCAGGTTTATCTCTTTCGCAAGAAATCCAGACACAGCAGGCACAATTACAACAAACTTTACAAGAACGGCGAAATTTATTTAATATCCAGCAAAAACGAATTCGAGTTTTACAAAGTTCACGTGATACCGTGCAACAAACTATTAATTTTGCTGAAGATTGGCGTCAAAATTTACAGAGAAACTACCAATTAGAACAACAAGCTCATCGTCAAGATTCCTTAAATGCATTAACGCTTCGCCTTCAACAAGATCAGCAGAATTGGATGCAACGATTAAATCAATGGAGCGAAGAATTAAAAAAGGCTGAAATAACTGGGTTTATCAATAATCATTCTTATGATCAAATAGAATTTAAAATATTTGAAGCTGAAGAAAGGAATAATTTACTTGAGACTGAACTGAATATTGCTAAAATAACCAATAAATTACAAGACCTAACTTCTGCCTTTAATCAAAAATTATCTTTAAGTACGCTTAGTAATTTACAACACAAACTTGAAAATCTCAGTGAACAAATCAATACTTCAACTAACCTATTTCAAGATAAAATCAAATTTCTACAAAATTATTCGAATTTAGCCAATAAACCCAATCAAAGAGAGCCTAATTTTACGAATGATCAAATAAAATTAACTTCGTTAAAAGAAATTATTCTCGACTATCAGAATTTGTTCGTTAAAGTACAACAGTTGTCCAAACAGGCAAATGCTCAACAAATTGTTATAGCAAAACAACTAAAGTTACAGTTGTCAAATAGGCAAACTCTTCCAGGCTTGAATATAAATGCTTGGATTGGTTTAGGCCAAACTATTTTTCAAATTCCCAGATTAACCATAGATAAGTTAGCCGGTCTGTATGAACCTGTTTTTAATAAATTAGAATTAGTATCAAATTGGCAGTGGCTTATAGTATTACTTGCTGCGCTTATTTGGTTTGCTACTTGGTTAAAACTAAGACGATTTTTAGCTGTAGATAGGGTACGCTTACAGCAAAGAAGTAGAGGTTTTTTTTCTGCACAAACCGTAATTGTTGTTTTGCAATTGCTACAACGTCATTTGTCAGGGATTATGTTTTTGTTGGGTTTAATCGGTTTATTGTTTTTATTGAATATTCCTATCAAGCTATTCTCTTTGATCATCAGTATGGGTGTGGTTTGTTTAATCTTTAGTATAGTTATTCAACTTGCCCATATTTTATTGCTAGAAAATACTACCGATGAGAGCGGCCATGATGTCAAACTCTATTATCGTTTACGAACTACATTACTAATTGGCGGTATAGTGACACTAGCGACAATCTTAGTTAATCAATTACCTGTTAATTATGAAGTTCAAGACTTATTTGGTCGTTTATTTATGTTGTTTTTACTGATTGTAGCTTTGGTGTTAATGAGAAGTTGGGAAGTCGTTCCTACATTACTCGAGCCCTATATCGAAAATAAACATGCTTATTTAAAAAGAGTCATTCGCTGGTTAAGTTTCTTAATTCCATTCAGTTTACTAACCAATGCATTAATAGGACTGGTTGGTTATGTTGAATTAGCTTGGGCTATTGCGCACTATCAAGGTTTATTTTTAGTAGCTTTAACCGCCTATCTATTATTAAGAGGTCTTTTAGATGAATTAGTTCGTTGGTGTTCTGAGTTATGTATCCGCCATTTCAGGAATGGCTGGTTGTGGAGTCAGTCTTTATTGAAACCATTTCATCAAATTTTAAAGGTAGCATTATTATTTTTATCAATATTGGGTTTATTTGAGCTTTACGGTTGGGGAGATCGTATTCCGCTAATAAAAACGAGTCTTGCGAAATTATTTTCTAAAAAATTATTCGTAATTGCGAGTACAGCAACTGTAACAGGTTTAACTATTTTACAACTTGCCCTGTTAATAGTGATTTTAATTTGGATAGCTCATTGGTCGCGCGAATTTGCTTACCGCTGGCTGTTTGCGCACACCAAGGATTTAGGGTTACGCAATAGTTTAGCAATTTTTACTCATTACACCCTTATAGCTATTGGAATTACCATTGGTTTAAATATTCTAGGTTTAAATTGGGGAAATATCTCTGTTATTTTAGGTCTTTTTTCTTTGGGCGTTGGATTAGGATTACGGGATTTATTTAATAATTTTTTTACTGGGATTTTTTTATTGTTAGAAAGACCCGTAAAAGTAGGAGATTGGGTTACTGTTGGAACGTATGATGGTCAGGTATCACATATTGGTGCTCGGTCCATTACAGTAACTACGGATGACCGACAAGAATTATTAGTTCCCAATGCTGATATTTTTAGTAAAAATTTTATTAATTGGACACATAGAGATAGTGTAGTACGTGCTTTAGTGACTGTTAAAACTAATCGAAAAGATAACCCGCAACGAATAAAAGATATTATTTTAGAAGTTTTAGCAACCATCCCCAAAATCTTAACGAATCCAAAACCAGAAGTTTATTTTAAGGAAATTGATAAAGTCTTGTTAGAATTTAAAGTAGAATATTATGTGGATCTCAATCATATTAATTCACGCTCTGGTGTACGTTCACAGTTTCTATTTAGTTTATGGGAACGGTTTACTAATGAGGGAATTTTACCGCCTGAAGCTCCACATGATGTACACCTTGAAGGTAAATTAGAAATAAATCCTAATCCATTAGTTTGATTTTTATTTATGACAAAAAAAATTAAAATTATTTTTACCGGTGGCGGCTCATCAGGACATGTTATACCCAGTTTACCTTTAATATCAGCTTTACAGAATAAAGGAGCAACTATTGTTTATGTTGGCTCTAAAAAAGGCATAGAACATTCGATTATCAAAGCTTTAAAAATACCTTATTATCCGATTACAGTAGGTAAATTACATCGATATTGGACTTGGAAAAATCTATTAACCCCTTTTCAATTACTAGTAGGTATTATACAAAGCTATCTAATCTGCAGAAAAATTAAGCCTGATGTTATTTTTTCTAAAGGGGGATTTGTTGCTTTACCTGTCGTTATCGCAGCTAAATTAAATGGTATTCCAGCAGTGATACATGAATCTGATTTTACTCCTGGTTTAGCTAATCGTCTTTACTTTCCTTTTGCAAAATTAGTTTGTATTACCTTTCCTGACACGCTTAAATTTTTTAAAAATAATTCTAAAGTGTTACTTACAGGTATGCCTATACGAGATGCTTTACTGCATGGAAATTCTGAAAAAGGCTTAAAGTTTTGTGGTTTTGTTGATAAATTAAAACCGGTATTATTAATCATGGGGGGTGGTTTGGGTTCAAACCTAATTAATGAATGTATTCGCCGTCTTATAAACCCATTAACAGAAAAATTTCAAGTTATTCATATTTGTGGTAAAAATAAATCTGATCCTGCCTTCGATGAAATAAAAAACTATAAACAATTCGAGTATTTACAAGATGAGTTGGCTGATGTTTTCGCTATTGCAGATTTAGTTATTAGCCGCGCTGGGGCAACCTCTATTTATGAAATACTAGCCCTAAATAAACCTAATATTTTGTTACCTTTATCTAGGAAGGCTAGTCGTGGCGATCAAATTGATAATGCAAAATATTTCTCCCAACTTGGTCTAAGTAAAGTTATCTATTTTGAAGAATTTTCTGATGAAAAATTATTGGAGACAGTGTCTGAAAGTTATAGAAATCTGGATCAATTAAAAACCCAATTAAATCGATTCAAAAGATTAAATGCAACACAAATAATTACTGAAAAATTAATAAATTTTCCATTTAATTGATAGAAGCAAAGTTATTAAAATTATTAAATATGAAAGCCTTTTCGATATTTTTTTTATGTATTCCGCTACTTTTTTCACAAATAGTTAAAGCTCAACCAACCCCGATAGCTGAAATAAAAGCATACGTTGATAAACAGCAAATGGAGCAACTCTTTTTACTAGAGAAATTAGTCAATATTAATAGCGGCACGGCAAATATTGCCGGCGTCCATCAAATAGGCGAAATTTTAAGGCCCTATTTCGAGCAACTTGGGTTTAAAACATATTGGGTTGAAGAGCCCAACTATATGAAACATGCAGGAACTTTAGTTGCCGAACACCCGGGCATAAGTGGAAAAAGAATACTGTTAATTGGACATCTTGATACAGTATTTGCCAAAACAAGTCCATTCCAAAAATTTATACGTCATGGCGATAGAGTAACAGGTCCTGGTGTGATCGATGATAAGGGTGGAGATGTGGTAATTCTTTATGCCTTAAAGTCATTGCAGCATGCAAATGTTCTAAGTGATATGGATATTACGGTGATATTAACTGGAGATGAAGAGGATTCAGGTAAACCAACCGCAGTTTCAAGAAAACCCTTAATTACTGCCGCTCAGCACAGTGATATTGCTTTAGGTTTCGAATGGGCTACGCTCCCTAATACCGCTACCCATTGCGCGTCGAGGTGTTGTTCATTGGCAGATAAATACCCAAGGCAGGGGTTGTCATTCAATGGAAATATTTCAAAAATCAGCAGGTTATGGTGCTATTTTTGAATTAACTCGTATTCTTGATACGATGCGTAGACAAATGCATAGTGAGAAAGATTTATCTTTTAGCCCGGGACTTTTATTGGCTGGAACTTTGATTAATTATAGTAAGGATCATTTTGGAGGAGAAGCTTATGGAAAAGATAATATTATTGATAAAAATGCCGTAGCAACAGGCGATTTACGTTTTATAACTCAACAACAGGAAATTAGCGCTAAAGAAAAAATCACAAAGATAGTAAAGAAACATTTGCCGGAGACTACAGCGATTGTGGAATTTCAGGAAGGGATCCTGTAAACCTCCCAAACTTACCCCAGTTTTTAAATAGAGGAATTTTTATTTAGGCATTGAGAATAGTATATGGGTGTTTGATTATTTAAAGCTTCATGGGGTCTTTCCTCGTTATAATGTTTAAGCC
>JBDLTN010000005.1:0-25239 GCA_039805785.1 Pseudomonadota bacterium
TTTTACTATTGGAAGTATTGGAAAATTTACTGATTGAAAAGCCTCTGCAAGTAAGGAAGAGCAACTTTCTTTGGTTCTCATTCCTGGTTTGTAATTAAATAATGTAGAATGCCATCTACGAGGTAAAAGTGGCCAAGGCATTAAAAAACGGGTAACTGTCACATTAAGTTTGAACCACTACAAATCATATTCAATACCTAATTTTTTTATAGCGTAGTTAATGATGCTTTGTCCTTCTTGATATGAAATATTTCTTGGACGACAAATGCGAACATGCTCTTTTTCATACTTTTTTAAGGGAGAAATTAAAGCCCCCTTTCCTAATAAACTCTCAAACACTAACTGCTCGCTAGGATCACCAGAGTAAAACTCAGCTATTTTTTTCTGCATATTTTTGTCTTCAATGTCGTATAAACGACCAATATATAATGCAGCATGGGACCAGGAACTACGGGTAATGACTTTAATCATTTGACTGATGCGATTGCGTCCTTCTATTAATAAAACGTCACAAGGGCGTAGTTCATAACGAAGTTTATTGAAATCACTTAAAGGAATAGTTTGAAATGGTTCTACTTCTTTATTTAGCCATTTAAAAAAAAATTAAATAATTTATTAGTTAAGTCCATTTTCATAATGCATCCCTAGGTTCAATTTTTCATAAAGTATTATTTAATTAATAATATGAATATTTGAAATAAGTAAGCTTAAATCTTAGATTGATTGCGCTAGCTCAGTTGCATACCCTAAATAATTTGTGGGCGATAATTCGAGTAATTTATGTTTAATATCGTCAGATATTTTTAGATCATTAATAAATTGATGTAGAATTTCCTGATTTAGTTTCTTACCTTGGGTTAAAATTTTTAATTGCTCATATGGCATTTCAATAGCATAACGTCTTAAAATGGTTTGTATGGCTTCGGCCAAAATTTCCCAATGTTGGTTAAGATCTTCAAGTAATTTAGTATCATCAATAGAAATTTTTTCTAAACCACAATACAAGCTATTATAAGCTACTAAATTATATGCAAATGCTGTACCAAGATTACGTAATAGCGTTGAATCGCGCAAATCTCGTTGCCAACGAGAGATGGGTAAAGTTCTTGAAAAATGTTGATATAAGCTATTAGCTAAACTGAGATTTCCTTCAGCATTTTCAAAGTCTATGGGATTAATTTTATGTGGCATAGTGGAAGAACCAACTTCTCCGATTTTAATCTTTTGCTTGAAATACCCTAAAGAAATATAACCCCAAAAATCAGCAGTCAAGTTAATGAATATATTATTAATTCGTTTTAAACTGTCACAATATTCTGCAATATAGTCGTGAGGTTCAATCTGCGTTGTATAAGCATTCCACTCTAAATTAAGGCTGTTTACAAATTTTTTGCTAAGTGCTGACCAATTAATGTCAGGGTAAGCAATTCGATGAGCATTATAGTTACCAACAGCGCCATTAAATTTACCGACTATTTTTACTGAAGTGAATATTTTTTCCTGTGTTATTAAACGTTGAGTAAAATTCGCTAATTCTTTTCCCATGGTAGTAGGTACAGCTGCTTGACCGTGTGTACGACCTAGCATTGCGTAAGTAGCATATTGGTGCGAATATTTTTTTAAATAATCTATAAGTTGTTGAATTGCAGGAAGTAAATGTTGAGCTCGTACCTCCTTAAGCATTAAGGCATAGGCTAAATTGTTAATATCATCAGATGTGCAACCAAAATGGATAAATTCACGAATTGATTCTAATTGTGGATTTTTAACTAGTTTTTCTTTTAAAAAATATTCAACGGCTTTAATGTCATGTCGTGTTGTTTTTTCTAAAGTTTTAATTCTTTCAGCATCATTCAAATCAAACTTTTCAATAATTTGATTCAATTGTTGTTGGGTTGCTGGAGAAAATTCAGGAATTTCCTTGATGCCAGAATGGTCAGCTAGGGTTTGTAACCAACGAATTTCAATTAAGACTCTAAAATAAAATAAACCGTATTCGCTACATAAAGGACGTAGATTAGCAGTTTTATCTGAATACCGACCATCTATAGGAGAAATTGCGGTTAAAGGATTGAGTTGCACAAGGGCCCCTATATGTTTATTTACAGCTCTTTGGATTCCTCTGGACCATATTTTTCAGATCTATCATGCCTTTTTTCTTTAATTTTTTGCTTATGTTTATTAATTTGCAGTTCTATTTTATCAACTAAATCATCGATTGCAGGATATAGACTTTCATTTTCAGCGCTTGCATAAAATTCAGTACCATGGGTATGCACTAGGGCTTTAGCAACTTGATCTAAGTTTTCAATACTCAAGGTGATATGTATAGCTGTAGTTTTATGCGTTATGCGCTCTAATCGTTTAAATTTTTCTAGTATATATTGTTTTAAAGCGTCCGTAAGTTTAATACCATCATCTGTAATAGTAATTTGCATTAGACCTTCTACCTTTATAATATATTGTCTTGATATTTTTCTAAAATAATACTGTGATTATACCTTAAGTTGAGCAGTAAAGTTGAATGCGACCTACTTTATTAGAGAATTTTTTAAACCTAAAAGGGTTTTCAGGAGAAACTGTTATTTAAATTGGCTTTATAAAGCCAATCGTCTAAAATTTAAACAGTTATTCGGTTTTGGATTTATAAATCGAATTCGTGACCTAAATAGACTTCTCTAACGCGCTGATTATTTAGTACTTCTTTGGGTGTACCCACATAAATAGTTTCTCCTTCACTTACTATATAAGCACGTTTACAAATCGTAAGGGTTTCTCGAACGTTATGATCGGTAATCAAAACTCCAATCCCGCGTCGACTTAAATGGATAATCATGCGCTTAATATCCACAACAGAAATAGGATCAATTCCTGCAAATGGTTCATCTAGTAGCATGAACTTGGGTTCCATGGCCAAAGCACGAGCAATTTCTACTCGACGACGCTCTCCTCCAGATAAGCTAATTCCTAATGTATCGCGAATATGAGTTATGTGGAATTCATGCAGAAGGTTTTCGAGGTGTTGTTTACGCTGTTCTTTAGAAAGATCTTTACGCAATTGGAGTATAGCGAGAATATTATCTGAAACGGATAATTTACGGAATATGGAAGGTTCTTGGGGTAAATAACCGATGCCTGCTTTGGCACGGGCATGCATCGGTAAATGTGTAATATTATGGTTATCTAATAAAATTTTACCTTTGGGACTTTCAATTAGGCCTACAATCAAATAGAAACTTGTGGTTTTCCCAGCACCATTAGGCCCTAATAAGCCGACTACTTCTCCGGTTTCTAATTCTAAAGAAACATTTTTGACAACAACACGAGAATGGTAGCGTTTGGACAAATTGATAGCGTGTAATTTACTCATGAGTAACGGTTTGCATTGGGGCGATTAATATTTGGGTATGTCCTATTTTTGAGATAGGGGAACCAACGGTTTTCTTTTTAAAATCATAGTTAATTTGGGGCCCTTTAAGATGATTTTGTCCTTGTACAATTTCGGCATTGCCCACAGCTTCTAACCAATCTTTCTGTGGATAATAATAGATCGTATTTCCAGTAGCAATTAACTTAGGTTGATTAGGGAATATTAAGGCTTGATAACGGGCTGGGCTACCCATTGCGATTACTTTGGTGATTTGACCCTTTTGATCAGAATAACTGGTGGCATAGTCCGCTGTGAGAACACCACTTCCTTGAATCAACTTAATATGCCCTTGATAGATTCCTAGCTTCGTTTCACTATTGTAAGACAAGGTATCAGATTCAAAATAGATAGTTTGTGCCGGATTTTTTGGCTGAGCAGATGCAGTAATCGACAGAATATTAATTATAATGATTAGGCATATTAAATAGCCTTTATTTAGTTTAAAAGGGTTTTTTTTCAAGTGATTTTGAGTCCACATCTTAAACTTCATTTACTTTTTTGCAGGTTTGAGTTGCCCCTTTACTTGAGATAAAAGTTGAATCGTTTTGGTATTAAAATTAGCATGAAGTCCTACAGCATGTATTTCTTGATTTATCTGCGTTATTACCACTGGGGCGGACGTCTCAGCAATTTTTTCTTTAAGGTAAATATTTAAAATGGATGTTGTTAGCGTTGAAACCGTTTTATTCGCTGATCCTTGTTTTTGTTCAAGTTTGACATTATCCCAAAGCTGTAGAAGATCTTTACCTTCTTTCAGTTTGCCATAACGAGATGAAAGTTGCCATGATTCTTTATTTTTTAAAAATAAAGTAAAAATGGGTGTGATGAGTGAAACACTATCATCTAATGGATAATGGATTGATAAGGGAGTTTTTAGTTGGTCATAGAGATTACCGGATTTGTCTATATGGTTGATGATGACTTTAGTTGCATACGTGTCAGGTTTATTTCCTGTAATCCCAGGGTTAATAGGTCTATTCAGCTGTAACCAGGTATACCATGTACCTAATAAAATTAGCGAAATGAGAATAAGATTAATGAATAGCGTTTTAGAAAACATACTATCTGCGCTAGTTTAAAATGCTCTCGTACGAGGGCTGTGTTAAATTTTTATATATTTAGGTGATTTTCTGGCTCAGAATATCATGAATATGCACAACACCGAGAGGTTTTTTTTCTTCATCAACAATAATTAATGTAGTTATCTTGCTGATTTCCATCATTCGCAATGCTTCAGTGGCTAGCTTATCTTTATTTATTGTTTTACAGTTAGAGGTCATTACTTGATCTACCGGTGTGGTTTGAAGATTTAGTCCTTGATCTATTGCTCGCCTAAGATCGCCATCAGTAAAGATTCCTAAGAGAGATTGGTTTTTGTTAGTAACTATGGTCATTCCCAGTCTTTTCTGAGAAACTTCAAGTAGAGTTTGGATTAAAGATGTCCCAGATTTTACGTTTGGGATAGCTGCTCCAGTGTGCATAATATCAGATACTTTTAATAATAAACGGCGGCCCAATTGTCCTTTTGGATGAACCTTAGCAAAATCATCACTATTAAAATTACGCATATTAAGTAGAGATATTGCGATGGCATCACCCAATACTAAAGCAGCTGTACTACTTGAGGTGGGAGCTAATCCTAAAGGACAGGCTTCTTGCTCTATAACAATTGGGATAGTGACGGTTGCTTGTTGCGCTAAAGTAGAGTGAATATTTCCTGTTATGAGAATAAAAGGAATATTGAGAAGTTTCAGTGTAGGCAGAATACTAATGAGTTCATCAGTTTCTCCAGAATGGGATATAGCAATGACAACATCTTTAGAATTAATCATACCAAGATCGCCATGATTTGCTTCGGCAGCATGAATAAAAAAGGCAGGACTTCCTGTACTAGCTAGAGTGGCCGCAATTTTATTACCAATATGACCCGATTTACCGATACCGATGACAACGATATGACCTTTACAGTTTAAAAGTAATTCACATGCCTGATCAAAATTTGAGTCAATTTGATTTAATAAACTCAGAATAGTTTTCCCTTCTATCTCAATTACTTTTCGAGCAGACTCAGAAAATTTTTTAGTATGCATGGGTTTAATTTTAACCAAAATTAGAATAATTCATTTGTTTAACCTAAACGCTAGATTTGATTTTTATTATTGAATGCTAGTCTAAGGCCCCCATTTATATATGTAAACTTCGGTTTGATCATTTCGTTTGCTATGGGCTTAAATCCCTATCATTAGGTCTAAAAAAAGGGCTAATGATAGAGATTAATTCCATTTATTTGATGAATTTAATTGGGATTCTCTAAACTTAGCATTCCTGTATTATTTGCATAGGCGAAAAGTTCTGCATAACGACCCCAATCAATCACGGTACGTAGAACACGCTCAGCTTCTTTTTCGCTCAAATAATCTTCCAATTCATTCAAGAAACGTTCTCTAGAGGCACGTTGACCGGTTGTGCGTCTTTCTTCTAGAACTTGTCGAATATGCTTTGCTAAAGGTACGTAACGCAATAAATGAGCAGCAAAGATTTTCTTTCGCTCTAAGATATCGGCATTTGCAAACAATTTTCCAGCTTCGGTTAGGATTAATTCTCCATTGTTGACATGGGCAAAACCTAAAATATCCAACACTTCGGTTAATGGAAATAAATCATCCACATCTAAATGTAGCGATTCAGTTAGCTCAGGTAAACTCACATGTCCTTGGTACTCAGCTTGATCTAAGGTTTCAAGTAAACCTGTCAATTCTGAAATATCCGCATCAGGAAGGCGATAACCTATATCAGTAATACGAGGTAGTTGTTCTTTAAGTAGTAATTTTTTACGTTCATCCATTTGACGGGTAATTAAGGAATATATTTGATCGACATATTTTCGAAATTCAGGATTTTGCTCTGTACGAGGATATGGTAAATCGATGGTTAATTCAGCTCGTATGCTGCCCGGATCGCTATCAAAAACAATAACACGATTGGCAAGCAAAACAGCTTCTTCGATGTTATGTGTTACAAATAATATTCCACGGGTACCTGTTTGTTTTGCTTCCCATAAATCAAGTAGATCGCTTTTAAGATTATCTGCAGTGAGAACATCTAAGGCTGAAAAGGGTTCATCCATTAATAAAACATCAGGGTTAATCACAAGAGCACGTGCAAAACCTACACGTTGTCGCATACCACCGGATAATTCTTTCGGATAAGCGGATTCAAATCCATCAAGACCAATAATATCAATAGCCTTTAAAGCCCTTGTTCTGCGTTCATCCCGAGGGACCCGAAGCGCTTCAAGACCTAATTCAACATTTTCTAAAACGGTTAGCCAAGGTAATAGAGCAAAGTTTTGAAAAACCATCGCCATACCTTGTACAGGGCCATTCACAATCTGTTCTCGATAAGTTACTGTGCCACTGCTAGGATCTGAAAGACCTGAAATGATCCGTAATAATGTAGATTTTCCGGAACCTGATTTACCTAATAGGGCGACAATCTCATCTTCATAAAGTTGAAAATTTACTTTATCTAGGACTAGTAATTCTTGCTGTTCAGCTTTTTTAAAGGATTTGCTAATATCTTTTACTGTAAAAATGGGTTTCTTATTCATGTTATTTACCTCCTCTAATCCAATCGATATCGTGATTGAGCTAAATTATATAATGGACGCCAAACTAAATGATTCATAACTAAAACAAACAAACTCATCATTGCCATACCAAGTGCAACTCTAGGAAAATCACCCGCATCGGTTGATTTTGCAATATAAGCACCTAGACCTGTTGCAGTAAGAGTAGTTGATCCCCAACTAATTACTTCAGTTAAGATAGTCATATTCCAACCACCACCAATTGCGGTAATTGTGCCAGTTATCCAATGAGGAAAAATTCCAGGTAAAACTAAACGACGCCACCACTGCCAGCCTTTAACACCAAAGTTGCTACTTGCCTCTTTTAAATCCTCCGGCAAAGCGGCTGTACCAGCGATAATATTAAATAAAATGTACCACTGGGTACCTAATAATAATAAGGGTGTAGACCATATCTCAATATTAAGGTGGTATCTTAAAATTAAAATTACTGCAACTGGAAATAATACGTTTGCTGGAAAGGCTGCTAGAAATTGTGCTATGGGTTGCACCCACTCGGCAATACGACGATTTAATCCTATGAAAACTCCAACAGGGATCCAAATGATACTGGCTATTAAAATAATAGTGATAATTCTTAATGCCGTTATACAACCTAAAAATAACACATGAATTATTTCATGTGTTGAAAGATTGACTAAAATAAAATGTAATAATAACCAGAGTGATGCAGATACTATGAGAGCAAGACTGCTATACCAAATAATTTCGATCGGTTTATTAAAATTAGTTTTTTTGAATGTAACTCGTTTTTTTATATCTTTTGAAAAAGAAATAAAGACGATCGCATCACCTAATTTTCCAAAAAAACGACCTAAATATTTTAAAATATAGGTTTGTTGTAACAGTTTATTAATCCAGGAACGGGAAACATATTCCTGGCTAACTTGTTCAAATGTAAATTTTTTTGACCAATTTAACAAAGGTCTAAAGAGGAGTTGGTCATAAAGTAAAATGACAATGAGCATAGTAAATATAGTGTAAATTACACCAGAAATACTGGCTTGACTGATAGCAAGTCCAAGGTAAGAACCAACACCTGGTAATACTATTGTTTGATTATTGACAGAAATACTTTCGGATGCAATTAGGAAAATCCAGCTACCTGACATGGACATCATCATATTCCATAAAAGTCCGGGCATGCTAAAAGGAACATCAAGACGCCAAAAACGTTGCCAGGCAGATAAATGAAACATATCAGCGGCTTCTTTCAATTCAGTAGGTATTGAACGTAAGCTTTGATAGAAACTAAGCGTGATATTCCAAACCTGCGCCGTAAAAACTGCAAAAATAGCAGCTGCTTCTGGGCCTAGCCGACTTCCATGAAATAAAGCAATAAATCCTACTATGGTGATTGATAACAGACCGATAACAGGGACAGACTGTAAAATATCAATGCAAGGAATGATAATGCTAGCAGCTCGTTTACTTTTAGCGGCAAGAGTCCCTATGGTAAAAGTAAATAATAAAGAAAAAGCCATGGCCGTAAATAAACGTAAAATGGTAAACAAAGCATATTTAGGCAGCTGATGGGGGTCTAAAGATAATGCTAAGGTTTGCCCAACTTGATAGGGGGCTGACATTTGCTTGCCAGCCCAAACAAAGGCTGCAAGCATCCCTAACACAAAAATAAAGGCAACTAAATCCCAGGTATTGGGAAGAATTTTAAATGAATTTCTAAAGGAAAATCGATTATAGAAAGTTGACATGGATCTACCCCCACTAAGTTTGGGGGAGGTAGATATTTGACCCCACTAGTTTAGATACTTCACTTAAGAATTTTTGACTATGTGTGGCTAAAAATTCTTTGAGTGAAAATGCCAAACCAGGGGAGGCATATATTTACCCCCTGAAATTTAACGGGAGCCTAGATCCATTTTTTTATTTTGTCAATAGCAAAAAATAAAATATTTATCTTTTACAGACTGTCCGATAGATCCATCCCAAAATACTAAGTGTTGATAGCACGCCCAGTAAGCTAGCAATCAAGGTGAAGTGTTCTGGCATAAGACGTAGCACATCGGTGGATTGTGCTAAAGTAAAAGGAACTGCTAATACTACACCCATTAAACAAGCCCCAGCTACCAAACCACAAGCTAAAGTGAGCCCGCGTTGTCTGGCTGCATTATCGGCTGATTTTTCAGTCTGGATGGGATGAAGTTTAATCAAGGCCTTTTCAACAAAATAGGAAGCGAGACCACCTAAGATTAATCCTGATGAGGTATCCAAAGGAAGATAAATGCCGATACCAACCGCTAATACAGGTAGGCGCATTCCACGTTTTTGCAATATTCGGTCAACGATAATACAAAAAATAGCTACAGCAAAGCCAATGCTAATTAAATTCCAAGGTAAGTTATGTTTAAATGCACCAGCCACTAAACTTGCCATAAGTGTTGCTTGCGGCGCAGATAACATTTGAGCAGGATCCATATGTCGTCCGGGAGGAGAAATACCCCCAATTCCATAGGCATTGAATAATAATTCTAGTGTGGGTGCTAAAATTAGAGCAGAAACTACGACACCTAAAATTAATATAATTTGCTGTTTCCAGGGAGTTGCCCCTACAATTTGACCGGCTTTCATATCTTGAATGGTATCGTTGGTAATGGCGCAGCTGCTACTGACCAATGTGCCAATAATAATTGCTAATCCTTCTCCCTCAAGCAAATGTTTAGTATCATGAGTAAAACCGGGAGCCCAACTAAAAATAGCCAGTAGCGTGAGAGATGCAAATAGTAATACAGAAAGAGAAACACCTGAAATTGGACTTTGGCTACTTCCTATAAGTCCTGCGAAATAACCGCAAAGTGAGGAAAAAAAGAAGCCGGTTATTAAAATAAAAATAATACCGATAGCTAAGGTAATTACTTGAATACCACTGGTTAATCCCAATGAAGGATGACTTATAAAATGAAATAGAATATACCCTAATGGCAATATTAAAATACCTAATAAAGCTAACGTATAGTGAATAGGAATATCACGTTCATACTTAGGCAAGGATGTATAGCCACTTTCTTTAATGGTTCTCAGTGAGACAAAAGACGAATGTACCCCTTTAATAATAGGTTTAATCAGCAGAATCATTGTCCATAAGCCACCTACTAACATGGTGCCTACACCAATTGGGCGTATACTGGTTTGCCAAATGCTAGTAGCTAGGCTGCTTGCGGATTGACTAGTAGCTATTGTTAGTGGGTGTAAATAACTAAAAATTGGAATCCCAATTATCCATCCGATTGCTACTCCAAGTAATGTACTTAATGCCACACCAATACCCACTATATAGCCAGCTGCTAACAGTGCAGGCTCAAAACCAAAGGTAAAACCATAGATGAATTTATTATTTGCTTTAAACCATAATGGGAAATTGTCCGCTATGATTTGGAAGCCCGATTGGAATAACGCCACAAAAGCACCTAAAAGTCCTCCCTGAATTAATTCTTTAAGATTTCCCTTTGCTTCTTGGCTAATTTTCAAAACTTGACCTATCGCTGTACCCTCTGGAAAGCGTAAGGTTGGATCTGCTAATAAAACCCGTCGTAAAGGAATGGAGAATAAAATTCCTAAAACTCCCCCTGTTAGTGAAATTATTACAGTTTGCCAATAATCAAAATGTTGCCAATAATGAAGGATTATTAAGGCAGGTAGCATGAATGCTGTCCCTGCGACCAGGGCTTCCCCTGCAGAGGCACCAGTTTGCACAATGTTACTTTCAAGTATCGAAGAGTTTTTAAAAAAACGCAGAATACCCATAGAAAGAATAGCTGCTGGTATAGATGCGGAAATGGTTAAACCTACCTTTAATCCTAAATAGGCGTTTGCAGCAGCAAGAATGACAGCGAGTAGAATGGCCAATAAAATGGCGCGAAAACTTATTTCAGATGTTGATGACATGAAATCCGAATTTTTTATAATAATCTTTTTATTTATCATATTGCGGGCTAGAGGTCAAAAAATTAATGTAAGAAAATGGGAAGTTTTTTTGGGGTAATATTGAAAAAAATCTGGGGTTACTATTGATTTAGCCAAGTTAATATCCTTCGTCGAGCATGGTCGATACCTATCGATTTTGTCGCAGAAAAGATTTGTATCTCATCATAAAGGCAATTAAAAATAGTCAATTGCTGAATCGTTAATTTCAAGGTATTTGCAGCTTGATGGCGCGTTAACTTATCAGCTTTTGTCAAGAGAATACATACAGGTATTTGATGATGAAAGGCCCAGGCTAACATCGCTTGATCCTGATTTTTAAGTGGGTGGCGAATATCCATAGTAATGACAAGACCTTTTAAGGATTTTCTTATTCTCAAATAATCTGAGATGGTTTTCTCCCAATTAGCCTGAATAGCATTTGGGACATTCGCAAAACCATAACCTGGAAGATCGACCAAACGTAGATGCTCGTCAATTTGAAAAAAATTCAATAGTTGAGTACGTCCTGGAGTTTTACTGGTTTTTGCTAACCCTTTTTTTCCAGTAATTGCATTAATCGCGGTAGATTTTCCAGAATTGGATCGACCAATAAATGCAACCTCTGCACCTTGATCTTTAGGTAATTGGCTTAATTGGGCTGCGCTTTTTAAAAAGACGGGAAGAGGAAAGACAGGGAAACTCAAGATTATCTTCCACTTAATTAAAAAATAAAAATTCCCTGGCCTTAATATTATTTTTATAGTTTATAAAAGCCTAGGAAAACTATAAACTAAATAGTAACGTTTAGCAATACCGCGTTTCTCTACAGTACCCTAAAAAAATTTTCATGTTTCATTATAAGAAATTTATATTTTTCATTATATGCTTTTATTTATCTGGGCTTTCAGCGAGCTATGCCAAAAGGGTTAAAAAAACATTTAATGAAGTGATCGCGGGGTGTGAGTTATGTCATGGCAATAAAGGTAATTCTACTAGCAATGACAATTGGCCGAAATTGGCCGGCCAGAACGCGAATTATTTAATAAAACAAATGCAAGATTTTCAACTCAACGACAAGTATAAACACGATAATCCAATAATGAATTCATTAGTCATTGCTTTGTCGGACGAAGAAAAAATCAAAATTGCTAACCATTACGCAAATTTAGTTACGACTATTGATACTGCAACCCCCCATTTACTTTCTTTAGGACAAAGAATTTACCGGGGTGGAGATTTAAAGAAAGGATTACCAGCTTGCTTAGCCTGTCATGGCCCAGCGGGCTTAGGGAATCCACCTGCTGGATTTCCTCGTTTAAGTGGACAACACGCCCAGTATATTGCTGCCCAATTAAAAGCTTTTCGTGATGCCAAGCGTAATAATGATAAATTTCAGATGATGCCGATTATTTGTAGAAAAATGAATCTGACTGAAATTATCGCAGTATCGAATTATATTTCGGGTTTATATGCTTAATTTATTTATTTTATGTTGATGTCTGCAGATTAGGTGTGATTAGCGAGCACATTCCTTGCGAGGGCATAATTTGATTTTTTTTAGGATAAGTATCAGGCGAAATAAAAATAGGAGTGCTTGCTTTTAAGCCATCAGTAAAATCTAATTCGACATAAAAAGCACTCCAACCCTGTCGAGAGTTTGGAATAATTAATTTAATTTCTTGCTTATCTATTCTTAAATCCTTTGGATGGTAATGTATTCCACAAGAA
The DNA here is from genome assembly GCA_039805785.1 of Pseudomonadota bacterium. Lineage (GTDB taxonomy): Bacteria > Pseudomonadota > Gammaproteobacteria > Diplorickettsiales > Diplorickettsiaceae > Aquirickettsiella. The sequence goes on from JBDLTN010000005.1 coordinate 12,729, forward strand.
AAGCGAAAATCTCGAGTAATTGGATTCTCTGCAGACCATAAAATTATTTTTTCGGGTTTTTCAGAATAACGAATTTTTAATTCTCCAGTAGTTTTTTTGTCCCAAGTAATACTTGGTAATGTGTGATGGGAAATAATTCTCTGATAAAAAGCAGATAAGGATGTGGCTAACTGAGCGATTGAAGGAGAATATTCTATATAATGAGGGGAATTTGGCAAATAAAACAATAATTTCCTTCCCGCTAAATCACCATAATAACTTTCTGAGCTATCGGGCGGAAAGAAGTCATCCCCACTTGCATTAACAATATATTTTGATATCTCGGCTAATTTTTTTTGATAGGGCGCGACAGCAAGGTAAGTAAAGGGATCTTCTATTTGTAATAATTTTAAATAATTTTGGTACAAAGGATTTTTAGGGTTAGTATATTCAGGTATATGTTGAAGATAATAATCTTTGAATGCTATAGGCCAATGCTGAGCATAAACTTTATAAATATGGGGTATTTGTTTTTCTAGATTGAGTACATCAACTACAATGGGAATGATGGCAATGACTCTAGAATCAAGCAAACCAAGCATCCATGTTGCCCATCCACGTTTTGAAGCGCCAATAATCACAAAATGATTTATGTTTATGTGATGTTTCTTAAGTATGTTTTGTGTCAAAGTCATTGCTTGTTGTGCTGCAATTGACATAGGAATGTGTAAAGGATAATAAGCTTGTTTAGGGTTATGAATATAACGATTCCAAGTAAAGGCAATAATCTCATCTTCTTTTAATTGTTTATTATTAATAGTTAAGTATTGATTAGGGTCATCTTTAAGCACTACAACAATATTATGTTGAATTAATTGACTAATAACTTTATCAGGAGTTGTGTTTCTGGTTATTTTAGAATTGATATATCCGCCAGTAATATAAAGAGCGGCGGTATTAACATTAGAGTTTTCCTTAGGAATGAATATATCTATCTCATGTTTCCAAATATTAGGTTTAATTACGTCTGATATGCCTTGTTGAAAAAATTTTGGCCAAGTGACCGATACAAAGTTGTATTTTAACTGGGTGTATTGAGCAGTTTTTTCTTCGCCTAGATAATTAAATTGAGAAAAGGGAATAGCTAGTATTTTTACAGCGCAGGGTAATACAAGATGAGGATGCTGAAGGAGATAGAAAGAATTTTCGCAATTTTTTGAATCCACGGGAAACGAATAAGTAATCGTTGGACAAATAAAAGATAAGAATAAGGCCAATCTTTTTATAGTTTTATATTTCATACATACTTTATTGATAAGTAATTAATGGTTTTTGAATTTATTTTTTCTTAAAAATAAATATACCCGTTTGAATTGCCTTATTTTCTTGAAGACGTCCCACTATATTTTTGTATTTTAATAGAGTCAATTGATTTTTTTTAGCCAATTCTATTATATACATTTCAGCGTGTTGATATCGGCCGTTAGTTTGCAAAGAGTATGAGAAAAAATCTTGTTCAGAAATTTCAATGGAAATGCCTAACAAGCCATTTATAGGTAAGCAAAGTAAGATGTTATTAAAAAATTCATTAAGATCACCAAAATAAACTAAGGTATCGATACATAAAATCAGATCAAATTTCTCGTCTAATTCCATAATTCCATTCATGATATCTTTTTCAATTAAAACATCATAACAGGCTTTTTCTTTGGCTTTATTAAGCATATTCCGCGAAATATCTATACCGGTTATCTTTTTGGAGATATCAATGAAAGCTTCGCCGCTAAGACCCGTCCCACACCCTAAATCCAGAAGATTATATTTTTTTTTCTCTAAAAAAGGATCTAGTTGCTTACGAAGTAATTCAGGCGTTTTATAGAGTAAAATATTTTTCAAATGTTCATCAAATTGAAAAGCATAGTTGTCAAATAAATTTTTAATATACTCTAAAGGCGCAGTTTCAGGTATATTTTGTTGCGTAAATGCACTAACCATATAATTGGCGATGGCATGTTTATCGTTTAAGTTTAAAATGGATTGATAATGATTTAAAGCAGAAGCAATGTCCTTAAGTTTGAGATAAATAGCAGCAAGATTACAGCGAGCATCAATATGTGTATCTTCTATAATCAAAATTTGTTTTAGATCATCTATGGCTTCATGTAAATGTCCGGTCAACATTAAGCTATGTGCCCGGTTAAAAAGGGCCTCTATATCTAAAGGTTCTAAATTAAGATATAAAGAATAATGCCATATGGCTTCTTCCAATTGATTGTTTTGCAATAAAACAGCGGCTAAATTATTTCTTGAAATTTTGTGCTTCGGTTCAATGGAAAGCGCATGTTTTAAATAATCGATAGCTGCGTTATTTTCCCCTTTTTTTAATAGCAAAGCAGCGAAATTATTTAATAGTTCAACTGAATTTGGGTCTAGATTAAGTATTTTTTGATAATGATAATGGACTTTTTCTAAATCCTCATCCTGCCAATAAATATTGGCGAGTTGCCAATGTCCAGGAATATAATCTGGATGCAAGTTAATTACATTTTTAAATTGTGTTATCGCAGCAATTTTTTGTTGTTGAGCTAAAAATACTAGACCTAAATTAAAATGTGCTTCCAGGTAATCCGTTTTTAGATTGATGGCTTGTATATAATTTTGTTGGGCTTCATTTAATTGATTTTGTTTATAAAATAAACTGGCTAAATTGTTATAGGCTTCAGCATATTGAGGGTTTAAACTTAAAGCAGCTTGATAATGAGTTAAGGCAAGCTCAAATTGATTAATTTTTTTATAGATGTTGGCTAAATTAAAGTGAAAACATGCAGAATTGGGCTGGAGAGCTAAAGCATGCTGAATCCAAGCAATGGCACTTTCCCATTGTTGTAGTTCAGAGGCAAGCATACCTAAGGCATGAATAGTTTCTACGTGTTCAGGCTGCGTGTTAAGTATGTACTCATAGGCATCCTTAGCATATTTTAAATCACCTGATTCATGGGCAGCTAAAGCTTGTTGAAATAGTAGTTCAACAGATAAACTATTATGGGTTTGGTCTAACCGCTTAACTTCATTATGTTGAGTAATATTCATGTCACGGCTCGATGAAAAAAAGTAACCTTCCTTGTTTAGTCAATAAATCATCCCAGTTTTCAATGTCAAACTGTAAGGAAACAATACCTGCAGTGGGCAAAATAATAGATTGGGTCGCTGGACATAGCTTCTGTGCCAAACAACTTAATGTGGGATTGTGGCCAATTATAAAAGCCTGCTTGGTTAAATTTAGTGAAGAGATTAATTTTGTAATATCTTCAGCATTTCCCGTGTAAAGTATTGAATTTAGATTAATAAGTTTTGGATTTATCTTTAATCTATTGCATATAAGCTGAGCTGTTTGTAGGGTTCGTTTAGCTGGACTGCAAAGTAGATAATCCGGTAAACATTTTTTTTCTTTCAATTGATTCGCTACAATTTCAATTTGATAAAGACCTTTTTCAGTAAGCTTACGATCTTTATCGCTTTCGAAAAATTGCTGTGGTTGTGCTTCGGCATGTCGAATAAGCGTTAAATTTTTCATACATTCATTTTTTGGCAATTAGTTTTGTTATTTCAATTGCTATATCGACGGCGATGATAGACACCATTTTTAAAACTATCAAAAAAATAATCTAACTCAGGATGTTCTACCGGATCCTGTGTGTCGTCCTTAGTAAGGTTTATTTCAGCTGCATAAGCATGATGAACTGAGCCATGAACTAAAATATGATACCAAGGTTGATTTTTAGGAGGATTTCCCGGAGCGTTTTTGCCATACCAGGCATCATCCCCTTGAAAGCCGGCATCAGCGTCAACAATGACACCCCGATAGCCAAATAAACTATGTTGAACAATTTCTCCGATTCCAAAACGTGCTTTTATAGGCTCCATCATATATAAATCCTAGCTGATATTTTGATAAGTTGCTACGACGGGGACATGATCCGAAGGTTTTTCCCACAATCGTGCTTCCTTATCAATTTCGCAAGCAATACATTGAGAAATTAATGCATTACTACTTAATATATGATCGATACGTAAACCATGATTTCGTCGAAAAGCACCTGCTCGGTAATCCCACCAGGTATAATGCCCGGGATTAGTATGAAATACACGAAAATTATCCTTAAGCCCTAATGCTAATATATCCTTTAAAGCTTGACGTTCTGCGGGACTAACCAGGACTTTGCCTTGCCAAATTTGAGGATCATGAACGTCTTTATCTTCAGGAGCGATGTTAAAATCTCCGAGTACGATTAAATGCGGGTGCAAACTTAACTCTTGCTGTAAATAAATCTTTAATTGCTGTAGCCATCGTAATTTATAGTCAAATTTTTCAGAATCTAAAGCTGAACCATTAGGTACATAAATATTGACTATTCGTAAATGACCTATATTAGCAACCAAGATGCGTCGTTGTGTGTCATCGAAATCGGGCAAAAAGGTCATTTCATTTTGCATCGGAATTCGACTAATAAAAGCCACTCCATTATAGGCTTTTTGACCATTATATAAGACATGATAACCCACTTTTTGGAATGCTTCTTCAGGGAATTGATGATTTTCAACTTTAGTTTCCTGCACTGCAAGTAAGTGAGGTTGATGTGAAGTCAGCCAAGTTAAAACATGTTCTAATCTTACGCGCAAGGAATTAACATTCCAAGTTGCAATCTTAAATAAATTAGTCATTTATAATAAAAAATTTTAATATCAGTTATAAAGTTTTCTGTTGCAATAATTTTTTTTAATTTAACTTCTAAGTCATTTTGATGGCTAAATTCCATAGGTAATTTCAGCTCAATTGTGACGTTACCATCTAAATAGTGAAAGACCGCGGTTTTAATAGTTACTTCTGGTAGTAAATTTTGCCAATGTTTGTGTAAGATTTTTTGTAACGTAGTCCGGCCAGGTAGATTATGAGAAGGATTAATTAATTCATCATCTTCAGTGTCAATGTGAACAGTAACATCAGTAATATCTGGAAATGACGCAATCAAACGTCTGTCAACTTCCTGACCTATGAAATGACCCTCTGAAACGCTAATTGAGGGATCTACTAAAACATGGACATCACAAAAAATGGATCCTGCTATTGAGCGTGTACGTAGTTGATGAATTGCCTTCACGCCGGGAATTTCTTTTATAAATAATTTAATTTTTTCAGTCTCTTCTATACTGAGAGCAGTATCTACTAACTCACGAATACTATGCCAACCAAAATCCCAAGCCATTTTTAAGATCATTAAGCCTACAATAATAGCAGCCACAGCATCCAATTTAGGGAAACCGAACCAAGTTCCAATTACGCCTAAAGCAACTGCTATAGAAGAGAAAGAATCGCTACGATGATGCCAAGCGTTGGTCATTAACAATCTAGATTTAATTTGATTAGCTACATGTTTGGTCCAAAAATAGAGTACCTCATTGAGAAAAATTGAGCTTAGCGCAATCCATAAAACAATTTGAGTAGGCGCGGTATTGACATGAACAGCTGCGATAGTAATAAAGCCATTTATAATAATAGCAAAAGCTGCAATCGCTAATATTAATGCTAAAAAAACGGTAGCAGCTGTTTCGATGCGACCATGTCCATAAGGGTGATCTTCATCTGCTGCTTTATTACCAAATTTTGAAGCAATAATTACGACGCTATCAACAATTAGATCGGATAGGGAATGAATTCCATCTGCTAGCAAACCATGTGAATGCCCAATAATTCCAAAGAATATTTTCAATCCCGCTAATAAGATGTTTTTCATCCCACCCCATAGGGCGATATAGCGTGTTTGTTGATAGCGAGAGGTTTCCATTTAACAAGTACCTATTTGTATCGCCATGAAAATTTCTCGATATTGTATGCTACTTGATAATAAATAGTGACCATGAATTCGACACCAGGCCGAAATATCCGATAAACTACCTTTATCAGTACATAAAATTTCTAAAATATCACCTGGATTTAATGTTTTCACGTATTCTTGTACCTTAATAACAGGCAATGGACAAAGTAAGCGTCGGGCATCTAAATGATGAGTCATAATCATTAGTTTCTTATGGTAAATCTAAGGTTAATTTATAAAGATTGATTTACCCAAATAAAAGCGCTTTTATTCAAAAAGTATCGATTAGGCTGAAATATACCACTCTTTAGGGATTTGATGCGCAGTAAAAGGGGAAACTTTTACCGTTTGTATTGAGCCACTCAATGAGTTAATTTCCAAAGTTACCATATCATTGGATTTAGCGTCGGTAAAGCGAGCAGCTATTTTTGCGGCATAATGGATATATTCTGCGTTAATTTTACCATCAATTAGGCTAAAAGGGCCTAAATGACTAATGGGTTTAATTGATGTATATTGATATTGGTAGGATTCAAGGAAGTGATTTTCTCCTTCATCTCGTCCAATGATGAGCTTAAAATCGGGATTGGGTCGAATATGCCGACCTACCTTTAGTAGGATAATATCATCAAATTCATAATCTTTTTTTCCTCGGTGTTCCCAAAGATCCTTTAGTTTTTTTGTTTAATGACCGTTAGTTAAAAAACAACAACCTCCTGCCGGTTGTGCAAATTCTTGAAAATCAAATTTTTTTGCTAAATTGAATTGAGGACCACGACTACGACCGGAAAATCCATGAAGCTTCTCACGATCTACCCATCCTTCACGTTCTACTAAAGTGGGCGCTAATAGCTTTGCACAAAGTGGTCGTAACAGAATATCATCTGCTTTAGATTTATGTGCCACTATAGGCATATTTCTCTTAAGTTGAGATTTTGGGCGCTGACCAATGACTTCACCAGTGATGATAAAGTCGAATTGATTTTTTTCCATCCATTGCTTGGCGCGATTCACCATAAAAATTTTACAATCCAGACAAGGATTGAGATGAGAACCATAACCATGTTTAGGATTTAAAACTATTTGTTTATAATCTTGAATAATATCAATGATGTGTAATTTAATTCCTAGTTGTTCAGCAGCCCATAAGGCATTGTTGCGCTTGGGGTTGTTATGTTGAGAATTACGAATAGCTTGCGTATGCCCCTCTATGCAAAATCCAGTATAAAAATTAATGCCCTCTACATAAATCCCTTGTTCTTGAATAACACGGACGGCAAGCATAGAATCTAAACCACCAGAAATAAGAGCAACTGCTTTTTTCATAATCGAATCTTCAAAAATTAAACATAAAATGTACTTGTTGATTTAATAAATTTTTTCGACATTTCATTAAATCATTACTAAACGAACTTTCTACATCAGATGAAGAAGTAGAAGGCCCTCTAATGGGGCCGAATCCAGCTGGCATTATACTTGAAGGTGTTTTAGCTTTTCCTGGAATAATTTTAAAGGTGAAGGAATCAGTACTATCTGAAGTTAAATTTGAATGGCAGGAAACTAAAAATAACGAAAAAAAAATTAATAAAAATCCACTTTTTTCCATTAAGCACCTTAAAATTTTAATTTAACTAATTCTAACAGTTTTAAATAATAACCTAAGATATATTTCTGCTTGAAAGAATATTGGTTAATATCGTTCAGTTTATCTATAAGCTTAGCCTTTTTAAAAATTAAAAGCATTATAAGGTGAGCGTGAAGACCTTAAATAATCTGCTGAATAGTTTCCATCGCGTGAAGGTATTGAGGGCCCTCTGCTTGGGCCAAAGCCGGGAGGGAGTAAAGGTAAGCCTGCCTGAGAATTTTTCTTAAAAGGATAATTGGGTTTATCTGAAGTTTTTAGCGCATCGGGAGATAAATAACAAGCGGATATTAATATAGACAAAAAGACTAAAAATATATTTTTTTTCATGAAAAGCTCTCAATATTATTTTACTTAAATAATTTTAACAGATTTTAGTTTTAAGAGGGGGGGTTCGCTAAAATACAAATAAATTAAATTAAAGCTTGTTTAAGATCCTCTATTAAATCCTGGACTGCTTCGATTCCTACAGATAAACGTAATAAGTTATCTGTAATTCCGAGACGTTCACGAGTTTCTAAGGGTAAAGCAGCATGGGTCATAATAGCGGGATGATCAACAAGACTTTCCACACAGCCAAGACTTTCCGCTAATGTAAAGAGGCGACAACGTTCTAGAAAATGACGGACTGCTTCTAAATTTCCTCGCAGAATAAAGCTTACAATTCCTCCAAAACCGTTTTGCATTTGTTTTTTAGCTAAATTATGTTGAGGATGACTCGTTAATCCAGGATAAAAAACTTTTTCGACCTTGTTATGCTGTTCTAAAAACTGAGCTATTTTTAATGCATTCTCACAATGTCTTTGCATACGTAAGGCCAAAGTATGTAAACCTCGTAAAGCAAGAAAACTATCAAAGGGACCTTGTATGGCGCCCATTGCGTTTTGTAAATAGGTTATTTTTTCAGTTAATTCAGGATTGTTTCTTACAACTACGATACCTCCGACCATATCGGAGTGTCCATTCAAATATTTAGTGGCAGAATGAACAACAAGATCGCAGCCTAGTGTCAAGGGTTGTTGAATCCAAGGTGTTGCAAACGTATTATCAAGTACAGTGATTAATTTATGCTGCTGAGCAATTTTTACAACTTGTTCTATATCAACCAATTTTAATAAGGGATTAGTGGGCGATTCCATCCATAATAATTTAGTTTCAGGTTTGATCTGTGTACTTAAATTATTTAAATCACTCATATTTACATATGAAAAACTTAAATTTGATGATCGTTGCTTAATTTGATTAAATAAACGCACGGTGCCGCCATATAAGTCATCCATGCCGATGATATGATCACCAGGGTTTAATAGTTCCAATACTGTATTAATTGCCGCCATTCCAGAGGCAAAAGCAAATCCAGCGTGGCCATTTTCTAAATCGGCAATACATCGTTCGTAAGCAAATCGTGTAGGATTTTGAGTTCTGGAGTATTCAAAACCTTGATGTATTCCTGGACTTTTTTGAGCGTAAGTTGATGTTGCATAAATGGGTGTAATTAATGCACCTGTGGTCGGATCAGGTATTTGTCCAGCATGTATGCAACGAGTAGAAAACTCTAATTTTTTCTCACTATTTTTCATAATGCTGAATAAAATTCGTCTATAATTTTAGCTAAACGTAAGCAAATTTCATCGGCTTCATTTTCTTGCAGAATTAAAGCAGGCAAAAGGCGTATCGTGTTATTAGAAACAACATTAAAAAGTAAACGATGTTTTAACCCAATTCTAGGGATATTACGACATTCAGTATCTAACTCAATACCTAGCATAAGCCCTCGTCCTTTTATAGCGACAACATGTGGATGGTTAGTAAAATTATTTTGTAATTTTTTTAGCAAATAAGTCCCAATTTTTTTTACATGTGTGGAAAAATCTTCTTTTTCTAAGGTATCAATGACAGTAGTAGCAACAGCACAGGCTAATGCACTTCCAGCAAATGTTGAACCATGTTTTCCAATAGGAAAAATATTATTTGCTTTTCCTTTCGTACAATAAGCTCCAATAGGAAAGCCATTTCCTAAGGTTTTTGCAATAGTAATTATATCAGGTAAAATATCAGTTGCTTGATAGGCAAACCAAGGTCCGGTACGACAAAGACCAGTTTGTATTTCATCGAGTATCATCAACCAATCGTATTGATCGCAATAACTTCGAATAGCTTTTAAAAAATCAGGCGTGGCTATTTTAATCCCGCCATCTCCTTGGATAGGTTCTAGCATAATTGCAACAATGTTTTTTTTATGTTTTTTTATTACCTCTTCCAAGGCATCAACATCATTAAGTGGGATATGAATAAAATGTTCTAATAATGGTTCAAAACCAATTTGTAAACGTTCGCTACCAGATAAGCTTAATGTTGCCATAGTTCTGCCATGAAAAGCATTTTTCATGGCAATTATGATGGGTTGCTCAATCCCTTTTTTTCGGGCATAAAGCCGCGTCATTTTAATGGCCGCTTCGTTAGATTCTGCACCGGAATTAGAAAAAAAAACTTGGTCCATTCCAGCTAGTCGCGCCAATTTAGAGGCTAATATTTCTTGTTCTGGAATATGATAAGTATTCGAGGTATGGATTAGTTTTGCAGCTTGTTTGCAAATAGTTTCAGTGATTGCTGGATGGGCATGGCCTAACCCGCATACTGCAATGCCAGCTAAAGCATCTAAATATTTTTCTCCCTGCGTGTCTGTTAACCACATTCCTGAACCTTTTTCAAAGGCTATTGGCAATCGATTGGGGTAAATGGGCATCAAAGCGGAGGTCATAGTCTTTTCTCTATAAATTCGTTATTTTTCAAAATTTTCGGTGATAAAACTCCAATTCACTACATCCCAAAATTTTTCCAGATATTTGGGCCGAGCATTTCGGTAGTCTATGTAGTAGGCATGCTCCCAAACGTCGCAAGTAAAAAGACAGGATTTGTCATCTTGGATAGGGGTTTGTGCATTGCTAGTTGTTTTTATTGTTAATCCCTGTGCGTCTTTTATAAGCCATGCCCACCCAGAGCCGAATTGTCCAATGGCCGCTTTAACAAAATTTTCTTTGAACTTATCGACAGAGCCAAGGGCTTGGTTGATTGCATCTAATAAAGTTCCTTTTAGCTTGTTTTTTGAAGCCTCAGGCGTCATACAATGCCAATAAAAGGTATGATTCCATACTTGAGCGGCATTATTAAAAATAGGACCAGGAGGAGCTTTTTTGATAATTTCTTCCAGAGATAATCCTTCGAACTCTGTGCCAGGAATTAACTCATTTAGTTTGTCGACGTAGGCTTTATGGTGTTTTCCATAATGATATTCTAAAGTTTCTTCGGAAATAATGGGTGCTAAGGCATCTAAAGCATAGGGCAATGGAGGTAACTCATGTTTCATGGAAGTATCCTATTTTTATGGATTGCTAAAATTACGGGTACCAGTTTAAAATCCAGATAATGATATGGCAAGCATTTAAATGTGGCTAACTGAAGATTAGGTTGTAATAGAGTTTTTTAGATAACCTGAAAATAATTTAGATTAAATGCATGAGTGAAATAGAATAGTAAAATACTTAAGTGAGGCAATAAATGTCTATTATTGATTCTGAAATGACTACACGAGATATAATTGAGCGTCAAATTGCTAAATATCCAGTGATTCTTTATATGAAAGGAACTCCCGAACAGCCCTGTTGTGGATTTTCGGCAAAAGTAGTACAAATTCTAAACATTTGCGATATTAAATTTGCTCATGTTAATGTGCTTGAAAATAACGATATACGCCGGGAGCTGCCAAATTATTCTAAATGGCCAACTTTTCCACAACTTTATTACCAAACTGAGTTAATAGGTGGATGCGACATAGTTGAGCAGCTTTACAAATCAGGCGAACTACAAAAAAAATTATTAGAAACTTGATTTAAATTGATTTAGCATCTATTTTCTTTTAATTGGAAGTTTTCTTTATGGTGGGGGTAGAGTATAGTGCATTTCGTAACGAAACCATTGACATAGGTCATGGTGTTAGGTATAAAATGCAATAGCTATCTGATCTTTAAGAAAAGCTATTTTCAGCACTAATAACAAAGTCTTGTATCTTCCAAATCGCTGAAAATTTAAAAAAACAAATAAAACGTTTACAAAACGGTTCTGGTAAACCGCTAAGCAAGTCTCCGTTTAGAGTTTGCGAAACTGTAAGTTATAAATTTACAGCGGTGCCAAGACCAGGGTTGTTTAATTTTCGCCGATATCGCTTTTATAAAGCAGGAATGGAAATTAAACAGCCTTGGTAGGAAATAACAAGGGATAAATATAAGTAAATTGTTTTTTTGAATTATTTTTATGCTCGTAGCATATTCCAACTTTTATCGGTGTGTTGCGGGTATGAAATTAAAGAAGTAATAGATTTTTTTAAAACTAATTTTTTGTTTGATTCGACAAACCAGTTTGTCGGAATTTAGAGAACAAAAAATTTAGCTTTCGATAAATCTAAAGTTGAGTTAACAACCTATTAAGGAGATGGATGAGTATGAAACTCAAAGCGATAGTTGCTTCACTCGTAACACTGGGTCTTAGCGGGCCGGTATTGGCGATGCAGCCGTATATGATGGATACATCCTACCAAATGGATGTGATGCGCTATCAAGTCAATAAACTTGATGTGATCCTTGATCGAAATCAACCCGGCGGATTTGATCAGCCTTGTGGCTGGACTTGTCGCATCAACGTGAGTGGTTGGATAAATACCGATGCTTATTTGGCCAATAAGCCTCCGGTTTTTTGGGAACCTAACCCAGCATTTAATCCTCTTGCACCCGTGAATCTTGCTTTAGTCCCCCCTAATTCATTAACATTACCAACCTCAGGTCGTGCGAGTGATTTATTACTAAATAATGCGAATTTATTTGTGGACGCTCGAGTCAATAATTGGGTGACGGCGAATATGTCTGTGGTGTATACCTCATTAGCAGGTATCCCAGGCTCGACAGGACCTTACAACATTGCTAATTCATTGTTTGTATATCATCCATTAAATCGAACAGCAATC
>JBDLTN010000006.1:0-25107 GCA_039805785.1 Pseudomonadota bacterium
TCTAGGCTTAATTTTTTTAGCACATAAACGCGTACTCGAGAAAGTAAAGCATTGTTTAATTCAAATGAGGGGTTTTCTGTTGTAGCGCCAATTAATATAAATAGGCCGGATTCTACAAAAGGTAATAATGCATCTTGCTGTGCTTTGTTAAAACGATGGATTTCGTCAATGAAAAGTAAGGTTTTTTGTGAGGGATGAAGCTGAAGTTCAGCTTCTGTACGTTCTGCAATTTGACGAATTTCTTTTACACCCATTTGTAATGCTGATAAGGATTCAAATCGAGCGTGTATATGATTTGCCATTAATTTGGCTAATGTGGTTTTTCCTGTGCCTGGAGGCCCCCATAAAATCATTGAGTGTAATTGGCCTTTTAGAATAGCTTGACGTAGAGCCTTTTGAGGCCCTAGCAAGTGAGTTTGACCAAAAAATTCATCTAAATGATCAGGACGTAGTCGGGTAGCTAGAGGAGAATATGGGTATTCTGTGCTTATCATGTTTTGATTTATACGATGACTATTCCTAGGAGTCAACAGCTATGTTCTTTAGGCATTAATGTTTATTTGATCTTTTTTCGATAGATTTAATAATGATTTCAGCAACATTTTTTTTGGTAGCTTTTTCTATTCCTTCTAAGCCAGGTGAGGAATTTACTTCCATTACCAATGGACCTCTATTCGAACGTAACAAATCTACTCCAGCAATATTGAGGCCAATAACTTTAGCAGCCCTAACTGCCGTTGATCTTTCTTCAGCCGTTAGTTTAGCAAGCTTTACAGTTCCTCCACGATGAATATTAGAACGAAATTCACCTAATTTCGCCTGTCGCTCCATGGCTGCGATGACCTTACCATTGACTACGAAGCAGCGAATATCTGCGGCTTTAGCTTCTTTGATATATTCTTGAACCATAATATGCGCTTGTAAATCTAAAAAAGCTTCAATAACGCTAACAGCGGCTTGTTGAGTTTCAGCGAGTACTACGCCTATACCTTGTGTACCTTCTAAAATTTTAATGACTAAAGGAGGCCCCCCTACCATGTTGATTAGATCTTGAATGTCATCAGGAGAATACGCAAAACCCGTAATAGGTAAGCCTACACCTTTTCGAGATAAAATTTGCAAGGAACGGAGTTTATCTTGAGCTCTAGTAATGGAAATTGAGTTATTAGCGACAAACACTCCCATCATTTCAAATTGCCTGACCAATGCCGCACCATAGAAGGTGATTGAAGCGCCAATTCTTGGGATTATTGCATCGAATTTGTCAAGAATTTTTCCTTTATAATGTATATAGGGGTTTTGGGTAGTGATATTCATATAACATCGTAATGTGTCAATAATTTTAACTTGGTGCCCTCTTTTCTTAGCTTCTTCTTCTAAACGGCGTGTAGAGTAAAGTTTTGGACGGCGAGATAAAATTGCAATTTTCATGGGATTATAGTTTTTTTACTGTATAAATAAGAATGTGTAGGATCAACAATAAAACGCTGTTCTAAAGCAGTTCGACCTAACAGCATTCTAAAACGCATAGTATCTCTGCTGGTCAAAGTAATTTCGATAGGCCAACATTGCGTTCCAAGAACAACGGAGGTTTGAATCACGCATCGAGTTTCCTTATGACCACCAGAATCGGTAATTTCACGAATATCGATTAAGTCAGCAACACATTTTATAGCTTTCTTAGGAAAGCGTTTTGGTTGAGGATGTATAATGAAACATACTTGTTTTTGATGAGGATCTTTTTCTATAACTTCAACACAACAAGCATGTAATGAAGAGGTCCGCGCACCGGTATCAACCTTAGTTTTTAAACGAGGAATTCCTAACTCAGGTAAGGAAACCCACTCTCTCCATCCAATGACGATTGGTGATGACATGTTATTTAACAATAGAAAGCTTAGGTTTAGTTCCTGGTCTAACCCTAGGGGGAGGGCTTCCACCTTCATCGCCGCTTTCTTCTTCTGTAAATACCATTCCTTGGCCATTTTCCCGAGTATAGATAGCTAAAACTGCTTGAATAGGTGCGTAAATAAGCATCGACTGACCATTAAAACTAGCTTCAAATTGTATAGCTTGGGTATCTATTTTTAAATTTAATATGGCATCAGTTGATATATTTAAGGTAATTTTTCCGTCTTTAATACATTGTTTTGGTACTTCTACATGCGGCAATTCAGCATCTAAAAGAATATAGGGTGTTAATTGATTATCAGTAATCCAATCATAAAATGCTCGTAATAAATAAGAACGATTTGAGGTCATCATTTTAAATTTTTACTCCGAATTCGACCTCATTTAAGGTTGCTTTAAATGAGGGGCGTTTAAATAAGCGCTCTTCATATTCTTTGATGGCACTAGGCATAGGTGCTAGTTTAATATCTAAACGGTGTAAACGCCATAATAACGGTGCCATGCAACAATCTATTAAAGTAAATTCATCGCTTAAGAAAAACGCTTTACCGGCAAATATAGGAGCTAGACTAGCTAAACTACTTTCCAATTTTTTTTGGGCGGCAAGCATAGATTCTGTAGGTTTATTTATTTTAGCATTATTAATTGCACTTTCAATTTGTTGTAATAATGGGTACCAGTCTCTCTCAATGCGATAAATCATTTGCCGGCTTTTGGCTCTTGCTACTGGGTAGACAGGTAACAAGGGAGGATGTGGGAAGCGCTCATCCAAATATTCAGTAATGATATTGGTTTCATAAAGGACAAGATCCCGATCAATAATAGTAGGGACCGTACCATAAGGATTGTTCTGTAACAAACCTTCAGGTAAATCTGTAGGTGAAACTTCGATAATTTCTGCGCTAATTCCTTTTTCAGCTAAAACAATCCGTACCCTATGGCTATAAGGGTCATTGATATTTGCATATAAACTCATAGTTGAACGTTTACCGGCAGGTTGTGCCATATAAAAGGTTCTCCATATTAATAATTTAAAACACTTTTCATAGTTTATGAAAAGTATTTATTTTTCTAGATTTCCCCAAATTTGCTTTTTTAAAATTGAGACAAAAAAGGTTAATAACAACAAGAATCCACATACTTTTTTACCTAATGATTGACGATTATTTTTTGTAGGCTCAGCTATATAGGCTAAAAAATTAACTAAATCAGTAACTATTTCTTCTAATCTAGGGGCTTTCGATCTATTTTTATTAGAATGTAAATATACTGCATGATTATTAATTTTTAGGGATAACGGATTATTAGTTTTATTGTTTACGTTAGGATAAAAAGTAAAGGTATCCTTACGTAGTGTCGCTAATGGATCCGGCATTGCGGTATTTTTAATGTAACTATTATTAACTCCAAAAGGTCTCGTATCATCCAAATAAAAGCTAAGTAAATAATTATACACCCAATCAGCACTTCTTGCCCGAATACTCAAAGAAAGGTCTGGAGGGAGCTTTCCAAACCACAGTAAACTCTCTTCTTTATGTAAACTTGATTTTATTGTATCGCTACTTTTAGCCTGAGTAAAAATAAGATTTTCTTTTAATCGTGATGGGCTGGTTGAGTTGAATTCATCATCAATTTTTAGATCAACTCCAAGTTGATTATACCGCATATATTGTAGAGAATGACACCCCGAGCAATAATTCATATAATATTTTGCTCCACGCTGTAGGGAAGCAAGCTCAGAGGGTCGAATGGAGGATATTAATAGTTTCTTTTCAAAAGAATTTGCTATCGTGAATAAAAAAATAAGGATAAATAGAAGAAATAGAGTTATTTTCCACATAAAAATTTTGGTATGGGTTTATTTTTTTCATATTTTGTATAAAAAGGCATGAGTAGAAAAAAAAGAAAATAGTTTAGTAATAGAGTTTGTACAAGGAGTATTTTATTAGGTGTAAGTAGGGTGGTACTTAGATAGCTAAGTAAGCTAAAATTTATTACAAAAGCCGTTAGCGCGAATCGAGAATAATAGCCCCGGTAGCGCATCGATCGAACCGAACTTTGATCTAGCCAAGGTAATACAAATAGGATGCAAAGAACTCCCATCATAATTAAAATGCCCAAAGCCTTATTTGGAATAACGCATAATACTCCATAAAAAGGTGCTAAATACCAAAGTGGTTCAATATGGCTGGGTGTTAATAAAGGATCTGCAGGCACGAAGTTGTTTTCTTCAAGAAAATATCCGTGCATTTCCGGAACAAAAAATACGATCACGGAAAAAATAAGCAAAAAAATTAATAAGGCATGTAATTCTTTGATTGAGTAGTAAGGGTGAAAGGGGACTTTTAGAAGTGTTTTATTATGCGATTTTGCCAATACAGAGATACCCTCAGGATTATTACAGCCAACTTTATGTAAAGCAGTAAGATGGAGCCGAATTAAAAAAATCAAAAATAATGGTATAGCTATTACATGGAATGTAAAAAAACGATGCAAAGTTTCTCCTGCCACAATGCTATTCCCTCTTATCCAAAATGTTAGCGTTGGCCCAAACTTTGGAATTGAGTCGAACAAAGAGCTGCTAATTTGACTTGCCCAATACGAGGTTTGACCCCAGGGGAGTAAATAACCGAGAAACGCTTCCAATAGTAAAATTATATAAAGAACTATACCTAACAACCATACTAATTCCCTAGGTTTTTTATAGGATCCATATAAAAGACTTCGAAAGATATGCGCGTAAATTAGAATAAAAAAAGCAGAAGCACCAGTAGAATGTAAATAGCGAAATAACCATCCATAAGGTATATTTCGCATCATCATTTCGATCGAATTAAAAGCCTCTTCAGGTGTGGGAATATAAAATAGAGTTAACCATACACCTGTCAAAATTTGTAAAAAAAAAGTAAAGAGACTCAAAAAACCAAAGAAATACCAAAAGTTCAAATTTTTTGGGAGATAATAGTGAGTTAAATGTCGATGTATATATTCATTAATTGGAAAACGTTCGGATAACCAATGGACGATTCTGTATTTTGAAGTTATATTTTTGCCAGCGTTGCTCAATTGCTAAACTCCAAGATTAAGATGTTTAACCGAATTTTGTTCGACTTCAAAAGCATGAATTTTTAGATTAAGTTAGGGTTTTCGCCTATCAAAACAGTATGTGCATTGATAAATCGATAAGGGGGGACTTTGAGATTGATGGACGCAGCTACGCCTTTCATTACCCGCCCTGCGAGATCAAATTTAGAGCCATGACAGGGGCAATAAAGCCCACCGGGCCATTTGCGATTTAATTCTCCAGGGGGTTTAAATTGCGGAGAGCAACCTAAGTGGGTGCATAAACCAATAACTATTAAATATTCAGGATTAAGGGAGCGATATTCATTACGCGCATAGCTGGGTTGTTGTTCAATTAAAGAATCTGGATCACGTAATAACGAATGAATGTTAGAAAGATTGTCTAACATTGCTTGGGTTCGCCGAATAATCCAAATAGGTTTATTTTGCCAAGCAACCACCATGGATTCCCCTGGGACAAGATGAGTTAAATTAACTTCAACAACATCATTCGCTTGTGCGAGTGTTTCGGTAGTTGGTTGTAATGATGCTAAAAAAGGTATAGAACTTGCGGCTATACCAAATCCAGCCATGATAGCTATTAAAATAGCTAGTAATCGGCGACGATCTTCTTCCATTTTTTCTCGTCGTTAAAAAAATATAGCTATAAAATTTATTTAGTTTATTAAAAACACCCCAATATATAAAACGATGATTATCGTTTTGAATATTGAGTTCCTTTACGCGCTTTATGTCTACCGACCTTTTTACGTTCAACCTTTCTTGCATCTCGTGTAACTAAACCGGCACGACGTAACAGCCGGCGAAATGAAACATCATTATTAGCAGAAGTGTCATCGGTGGTTATAGTGGTGGATTCGTCATAATTTATTAGTGCTCGACTTATTCCATGCCGAGCAGCACCGGCTTGACCACTGCTTCCTCCACCAGAAACTGTTATTTTGATATCAAATTTACCCATTTGATCAACCACTTCTAAAGGCTGATTGACAACCATTTGAGCGGTTTCGCGGCCAAAGTAATTTTCCAAAGTTCGGCCATTTACTTGGATTGTTCCATTGGTTTCCTTTTTAAGCTTTTTAAGAAATACTCTTGCAGTCGCTGTTTTTCGACGGCCCGTACCATAATTCTGTTCTAATGCCATAATTTATAACCTATCAATGCTAGTTGGTTGAGGATTTTGCGCGCTATGAGGATGAGAAGAGTCAGCATAGACTTTAAGTTTTTTTATCATGGCACGTCCTAAAGGGCCTCCAGGTAACATGCCTGTAACAGCTTGTTCAATAATTCTAGTAGGAATTCTTTCTTGCAACTTTTCAAAAGAGATAGATTTTAGCCCGCCAGGAAAGCCTGTGTAGCGCTCATATAGTTTATTTTTAGCTTTCTTGCCTGTTACAGTTATTTTCTCAGCATTAATAACAACGATGTAATCTCCGATATCAATATGAGGTGTGTATTCTGGCTTATGCTTTCCGCAAAGAATATGGGCTATATTAGTAGCTAGTCTACCTAGTGTTTTACCTGAGGCATCAATCAAAAGCCATTTTTGTTCAATAAGGCCGGGTTTGGCCATCAATGTTTTCATAACTGGGAAGCTCCGAAGCTCTCTAAATGCGATTAATACTCTGATGAGTAAGGCGGTGATTCTAACAAAAATAAATCAAACAATACAAGTGGGGTGTTAAGTATTGTTTAAATATAAGGTTTTATAAGTTAAAGTACAGCAAAATCTAGAACAATTTAATAGGCAGGTACTTTATGCGACAGTTTCCTTATACGCGCTTACGTCGCTTAAGAGAGAGTCAATTTAGTCGACGCTTAGTACGCGAAACTAAGCTTAGTTCTGATGATTTGATATGCCCCTTATTTCTGCTTCCCGGAGAAAGTCAAAAGCAGAAAATAGCAACGATGCCAGGCATAGAGCGGCTTACTTTAGATTACTTACTAGAGGAAGTGGGCGTTTTACAGCAATTAAAAATTCCAGCTATTGCCTTATTCCCAGTTATACCTGCTAAAGATAGGAGCAAAGATGCTTGCGAAGCCTATAATCCGGAAGGCTTAATTCCCCAGGCTATAAGACAGATAAAAAGGAATTTTCCAGAAATGGGTGTTATTACAGATATTGCACTTGACCCTTATACCTCACATGGCCATGATGGGCTCGTATCTAATCAAGGGATGATTTTGAACGATGAGTCAATAGAGGTATTGGTTAAACAAGCGCTTTGTTATGCTCACGCAGGTGTGGATGCAATTGCTCCTTCTGATATGATGGACGGGAGGATCGGTTGGATTCGTAAGGCTCTGGAGGAAAAGAGTTATCGAAATACCCAGATTATTGCCTATTCGGCTAAATATGCTTCTCATTTTTATGGGCCTTTTCGCGATGCAATAGGGACTACTGGGCACTTGAAAAATGCTAACAAAAAAACTTACCAGATGGACCCTGCAAATAGTGACGAGGCCTTACAAGAGGTAGCATTAGATTTAGCTGAAGGAGCGGACATAGTTATGGTAAAGCCCGGCATGCCCTATTTGGATATTTTGTATCGTATTAAGCAGCAATTTCGGGTGCCTACGTTTATTTACCAAGTAAGTGGTGAATATGCGATGCAAAAAGCTGCTATTATGCAGGGCTATTTATTAAATGAGCGTGAAAGTATTTTGGAGGGCCTTTTGGCTATGAAACGAGCAGGAGCTGATGGTATTTTGACCTATTTTGCCAAGCAAGCCGCTAACTGGCTGACAAATTCACCAGATTGATTTTTTTCATGATAAGATACCTGTATAATTAACGACCTTTGCGAAAGTGGCGAAATTGGTAGACGCGCTGGATTTAGGTTCCAGTGGGGTAACCCTTGAGAGTTCGAGTCTCTCCTTTCGCACCAGCATAGCACCCTAGGATTTACAACGATAAGAGCCTTAAAATTTATGAATGAAATGCAAGTTTCGGTAGAAAGTGTCGATAACTTTACTCGGCGCTTAAGTGTCACAGTACCTATCAGTCAGCTAGAACAGAGGAAGAAACTCCATATCCTTGAATTGGCTAAAAAGGCGCGTTTAGATGGATTTCGGGCTGGAAAAGTGCCTCCAAGCCATATTGAAAAACTTTATGGAAATAGCATATGGCAAGAGGTTATCGAAAAATCTTTGCAAATTAGCTTATCTGCTGCTTTAGAACAAGAGACTTTAAATCCAGTGGGACATCCCCATATTGAGTCCATGAAAGCTGAGCCTGGCACCGATCTCACGTATACAGCAAGCTTTGAAGTTTTTCCCCAAGTAGAGGCACCTACATTAAAAGGAGCTAACTTAGAAAGGCTTAAAGTTGAAATAACTGAGGAAGATATAGATAAAGTGTTAGAGCAGATGCGTAAGCAATACGCAGACTGGATTGAAGTGCCAGATAAAGCTGGTTATGGCGATCAGGTTAGCTTTGATATTGTTTTTGCTGATGCAGAAGAGAAAACGCGTAGAGATTTACAATGGGTTCTTGAGGAAGATAAAATCCCCGAAGGATTTTCAGCACTGTTATCTAGTGCGGCTGGAGATACTTTCTCGATTTCTCTCCCTAAAGAACAAGGATCTGAACTAACTAACTCGGCAATAATAAGAATAAAAAAAGTTGCAAAAGCAAAATTACCTGAATTGGATAATGATTTTGCAAAACGGCTTGATATTAAAGAGGGCACTATCCAGGCTCTAAAAAGTCAAGTTAGGGAGCATATGCAGATAGAGTTAGATCGAATTTTACGTGAAAAATTAAAAACTCAGGTCATAGATAAAATGGTTACTCTGTATGCAATGAGTGAATTGCCACAGGGGGCACTTAATCAAGAATATAACCGCTTAGAACAAGATGTTTTTAGGCAACAGAAACAAGGCAAGGAAAAAATTAATTTATCAGAAATTGAAAAAGCAGATTTGATGAAAATGGCGTATCGACGCGTTACGCTTGGATTATTATTCAATGCACTTATTGAAAAGCATCATCTCCATGTTGATGAATCTCGAGTTCAGCAACATATCGATAAATTGGTGGGGGCTTTTCAGTTTGATCAAATGGTGCGGGATAAGTTGTATAAAGATAAGAATATGATGATGAGCATTCGTTCTTCAGTTTTAGAAGAGCAAGTTATTGATAAATTATTAGAAGAAGTAGAATACACCGAAAAACTAGTTAAGTATTTTGAGATTATGAATCTTACAAAGAATAGTTCTGTCGACAATACTGAGAGAGCAACAGTTTAAATGCTTATGGTTTTAATTTTTTAAAGGCGGAGCAGGTATAGTATAGCAACCGTCAAGAAATTTATTTTTATTTTTAGAGAGTATTTATGTATTTACCCAGTTTAGCAAAGGAAGTAACCAATTCATTATTAGTCCCTATGGTCGTTGAGCAAACCGGCCGGGGAGAAAGGGCTTATGATATCTATTCTCGTTTATTAAAAGATCGCATTATCTTTGTTGTGGGGCCAATTGAGGACCATATGGCCAATTTAATTATCGCGCAAATGCTTTTTTTGGAGTCTGAGAATCCAGATAAAGATATTTCGCTTTATATTAATTCACCTGGAGGCGTAGTGACATCCGGGTTAGCTATTTACGATACCATGCAGTTTATCAAGCCTGATGTGAGCACGATGTGTATCGGTCAAGCGGCTAGCGCAGCAGCTTTGTTACTGTGTGGTGGAACGAAAGGAAAACGCCATTGTTTACCTCATGCGCGAATGATGATTCATCAGCCATTAGGCGGTTATCAAGGACAAGCAACAGATATTGAAATCCATACCCGTGAAATGTTGTTAGTTAGAGAAAGGATTAACAATATTATGTCTAAACATACAGGAAAAAATACGGAACAGATTTTGCGTGATACCGACCGTGATAACTTCATGGGCGCGCAACAGGCCATAGAATATGGCTTAATTGACGCAGTTTTAACGACGCGTGCGGAAACTGGGAAAACCAAGGAATCTTTAGCTGTTTCATCAGTTGATTAAGTAGTTAGTTATTCTGAAGTTTTAAAAATTGTTAAATATCAATATATGAATAATAGTTTGTTGAGGTAATAAATATGAGTAGTTCCATAAACGATAAAACCTCGGGGCCTCTTCACTGTTCATTTTGCGGTAAAAGCCAAGATGAAGTGCCTAAGTTAATTGCGGGCCCTTCTATTTTTATTTGTAATGAATGTGTGCAGCTATGTAGTGATATTTTGCAAGAAGAGTTTCAACAGGAAGTTCCACGCCAAGAAGGAGGCATGTCCATTCCTAAGCCTGCAGAGATCCATGAAGTATTTAACGAGTTCGTAATTGGCCAAGAATTTGCCAAAAAAATATTATCTGTAGCTGCTTACAACCACTATAAACGGTTAGAATTAATCAAAAAGGCGCGTCTTCATCCGCTAAACGTCAAAGATGACACAGAACTTAGTAAGAGTAATGTATTGCTTATTGGTCCTACCGGAAGCGGTAAAACTTTACTGGCTAAAACATTAGCTCGGGTGTTTAACTTACCTTTTGCAATTGCAGATGCAACTACCTTAACTGAAGCAGGTTATGTAGGCGATGACGTAGAAAATATCTTACAAAAGCTATTACAAGCCGCTAATGGAAATATTGAAAAGGCTCAATTAGGAATTATCTATATTGATGAAATTGATAAAATTAGTCGTCGTGCTGAAAACCCTTCTATTACTCGAGATGTTTCAGGTGAGGGTGTTCAGCAAGGATTACTTAAGCTACTCGAAGGTACTGTTGCTTCCGTGCCTCTACAAGGGGGGCGTAAGCATCCTAACCAAGAAACGGTACAGATAGATACTACAAATATTTTATTCATTTGTGGTGGTACTTTCTCCGGATTAGAAAAAATTATTCGAGAACGTACAGAGAAAACAGGGATTGGATTTTCTGCAGATGTGCGTAGTAAAGGTGATAAAAGAAGCTTGACTACTCTGTTAAACCGTCTTGAGTCAGAAGATTTAATTAAGTATGGAATTATACCGGAACTAATCGGACGCTTACCGGTTATTGCAACTTTAGAAGAATTAGATGAAAAAATGCTGATTCAAATTTTAAAGGAACCTAAAAATGCTTTGATTAAGCAATACTTAAAATTATTTAAAATGGACAACGTCGATTTAGAATTTCGTGAAGATGCTTTACAAATGGTTGCGAGAAAAGCTTTGGAGCGCAAAACAGGCGCAAGAGGGTTACGTGCAATATTGGAAAGTGTTTTATTAGATACGATGTATGAATTGCCTTCTATGCAGAACGTAAATAAAATTGTTATTGAAGCAAGCACCGTTAGCAAGGGAGCAAAACCCTTGATGATATATAAACAAGAAAAAGAAATTGAATTAGATAATAAAGAAATAGCGGCGGGTAGCGAGTAAAACTTTAGAGGTTGAATTGATGGCAACGAAAATTTCAAACAATAGAGCAATAACTCCTAAAACTTCAGAGAGACTTCCGGTACTCCCCCTACGAGATGTTGTAGTTTATCCACATATGGTGATCCCGCTATTTGTAGGTCGGAAGCAATCGATTAAAGCTTTAGAAGCAGCAATGACTGAGTCCAACGCTGAAAAAAAAGTTTTACTAGTTGCACAGAAAAACCCTGCTGAAGATAATCCTTCTATTGAAGGCTTATATCAAGTTGGAACAATGGCGACTATTTTACAATTATTAGAGCTGAAAGATGGTACTGTCAAAGTACTAGTTGAGGGTTCTCAGCGAGGTAAAGTTAAACAATTTTTCCAAGAACCTGATTATATTTCTGCAGAAATCGAGATGGTGGGTATACCTATTGTTGGGTCTGATCAAGAAGTTGAGGTTCTAACCAGAACAATTTTGAGTCAATTTGAGCAGTATGTAAAATTAAATAAGAAAATCCCTTTAGAAATTTTAAGTACTTTATCGAGTATTGATAATCCAGGTCGTTTGGCCGATATGATTGCGGCACATTTGACACTCAGGATTCAAGAAAAACAAGAAATACTTGAGATTTTTCCTATAAAAAAACGTCTAGAGCGATTATTAGCTTTTCTTGAAAGTGAAATAGATCTATTGCAAATACAAAAGCGAATTCGCGGACGTGTTAAAAAGCAAATGGAAAGAAGCCAGCGTGAATATTATTTAAATGAACAGGTCAAAGCGATTCAAAAAGAATTGGGTGAGTCACAAGGTGTTACCAATGAGCTAGATGAACTTGCAAAGCGCATCGAAAAAGCAAAAATGCCTAAAGAGGTTAAAGATAAAGCAATCTCTGAATTAAATAAATTAAAATCTATGTCTCCTATGGCTGCAGAAGCCACAGTAAGTCGAAATTATTTAGATTGGATTTTATCGTTACCATGGAATAAGCGTAGCAAGGTACGCTACGATCTAGACAAAGCACAAAAAGTATTACAAGAAGCACATTATGGTTTAGAAAAAGTCAAAGAACGGATTATTGAGTTTTTAGCAGTTCATCAGCGCGTTAAAAAATTAAAGGGCCCGATTTTATGTTTGGTAGGACCTCCTGGTGTTGGTAAAACATCATTAGGACAGTCTATTGCCGAAGCCATAGGCCGTGAATTTGTACGTATGTCATTGGGCGGGGTTCGCGACGAAGCAGAAATTAGAGGCCATCGGCGTACCTATATTGGATCAATGCCAGGTCGGATTATGCAAAAAATGGCTAAAGTCGGCGTCAGGAATCCTCTTTTTATGCTGGATGAAATCGATAAAATGGCAATGGATTTTAGAGGAGACCCAGCAGCAGCATTGCTAGAAGTATTAGATCCTGAACAAAATCATGCTTTTGATGATCATTATCTAGAGGTAAGTTATGACTTATCTGAAGTTTTATTTATTGCTACTGCAAATACCTTGAATATTCCGCCAGCTTTGCTAGATCGCATGGAAGTTATTCGGATACCTGGTTATACCGAAGACGAAAAAATTAATATTGCAAAACAGCATCTATTGCCTAAACAACTTATTCAGAATGGTTTAAAAATTACTGCAAAAAATAAAGAATTGGTTTTTGCAGAAAATGCCTTGCAGGATATCATCCGTTATTATACTCGCGAAGCGGGTGTTCGTAGTCTTGAACGCGAGATTGCTAAAATTTGTCGTAAAGTTGTCACAGAGATTGCGCGTAAACCTAGTGTAAAATCAATTACTGTGACGAGTGATAACTTAGAAAAATATCTTGGAGTTAGGCGCTATCGGTATGGCTTAGTTGAGCAACATGATCAGATTGGTCAAGTGAGTGGTTTGGCATGGACCGAGGTTGGCGGCGATTTATTAACTATCGAAGCCGCTGCTGTGCCTGGAAAAGGTAAAACGAGTTATACGGGGCATTTGGGTGAGGTAATGCAGGAGTCTATTCAAGCTGCTTTAACAGTGGTACGAAGTCGCGCTGAAGTGCTAGGTATTCCTATTCATTTTTATGAAAAAAAGGATATTCATGTTCATGTTCCTGAAGGAGCAACCCCGAAAGATGGACCTAGTGCCGGAATTGGTATGTGTACTGCTTTGGTTTCTGCAATTACCAAAGTGCCTGTGCGAGCTGATGTGGCGATGACTGGGGAAATAACTTTACGGGGAGAAGTTTTGCCGATTGGTGGTTTAAAAGAAAAATTACTTGCAGCACATCGAGGTGGCATACGTGAGGTTATTATTCCAGAAGAGAATCAACGTGATCTCAAGGAAATTCCAAAAAATATCAAGGAAGGGTTAACTATTCATCCCGTTCGCTGGATAGATCAAGTATTGGATATTGCTCTACAACATTCAGAAAAGTCCTCAGCTAAGCCTAATGCTAAAAAGAAGCGTGAAAAAAAAATGACTGTACGTATCAAGCTAATCGATAAAAAAAATCAAGCAAAAATTAATCCTACAACAAGTACTCGTTAGCTCATATCGAGCGATTGGGTTTTGCTAATGCTAAGTAGCGGTTTGCGTATTACGCTAAGATGGCGAGCAGAACTTTTATTCCCTTGACAGAGGATTCACGCTATTGATATAAACTGTTCACTTATAATCTATAGCAAGACGCTTAAAATTTAATTTAAAGGTATGTGCCTTAATCTTTTACTGTTGTGAGGGTATATGAATAAATCAGACTTGGTCGATGTCATTGTAGAAGTTGCGCAAGTTCCCAAAAATGTTGCTAGTAAAACTTTAGAGAAAATTTTAGATTCTATTACTAAAGCTTTATGTAAGGGAGAAGATGTTAGCTTAGTTGGGTTTGCTACATTTTGTGTTCGTCATCGTAAGGCACGTGCTGGACGTAATCCAAAGACAGGCGAATCTTTGCATATTGAGGCAAGTAATGTTGTTGCGTTTAAGGCAGGAAAAGCATTAAAAGATGCAGTGCAAAAAGGGTAGCAATATCTTGCAAATAAGTTTAGAATGACGTCCCTTTCGACAGGGTGCTTAGCTCAGTTGGTAGAGCATCGCCCTTACAAGGCGAGGGTCGTAGGTTCGATCCCTACAGCACCCACCATATATTTGCGGGAGTGGTAGTTCAGTTGGTTAGAATACCGGCCTGTCACGCCGGGGGTCGCGGGTTCGAGTCCCGTCCACTCCGCCAATTCTCTAAAATTTTTAATATAATGTAGATTGAAGTCGAAATAAAAAGGATTCTTATTCGAATTTCAGTAGTTTTTTTTTTGAAAAGTATTTTTAGATAGATTTAACTAAACTTTTTCTTAATTATGTTGCAATCCATTCGTGATAGAACGCAAGGCTGGATTACCAGCACGGTAGTTGGATTATTAATTCTTGTTTTTGCATTATGGGGCATACATGGTTTTCTAGAGCTTAACTTAGGAAGCCATAATAAAGTTGTTGTTAAGATTGCTGGTCAAACATTACTACAAAGTGATTTCGATAAATTATATCAACGTGCTTATCAACAAGCTCAGGATCGATTAGGAAAGAATTTTTCTACTAATGAAGAAATGGTGGATCATTTAAAGCAGCAAATTTTACAAGAATGGGAAACAACCCAAGTTCTATTTCAAGCAGCTTTACAATCAAAATACCGAATTAGTCAGACTTTAATAAATGCTGTTTTGTTACAAATTCCCGCATTTCAATCAGCAGGCCACTTTTCTGTTGAACAATTTTATGATGTGTTGCATGCTATTAATTATACTAAACTCCAATTTTTAACAGACATAAAAAAAACATTACTTATAAATCAAGTACAGCAAGGAATTACACAGAGCGCGTTTGCTTTGCCACAGGATATAAACAATTACATAAAATATATTCAACAAAAAAGAGATTTTGCTTATCTGGTTATCCCTTATACAAGGTTTTTACACCAGAAGTTTATGGTGTCTGATTCTAAGGTTTTGGCATACTATTTGAAGAATAAACAAAATTTTAGCCAACCAGAACAGGCTAGTATTGAGTATATCGAACTTTCCTCCACGTCTGAAAAGACATTTCTAGAAAATAGAGATAAATTAGCAAATTTAACTTATATTCATCCTGATTCTTTGGATATTGCTGCAAAAAAATTGGGTCTATCGATTTACTCTACAGATTTTTTTGTTAAGACGGGCGGAAAAGAAAAGTTGAGTAAAAATCCGAAAATAATTGCCGCTGTATTTAGTGAAGATGTTTTGCAAGGAAATAATAGTCCAGTAATAAATATTAATCCGCATACTGCTATTGTTTTACGAATCAAAAAGTATCAACCTTCTGGTATAAAACCTTTAAGCCAGGTGAGAGAAAAAATCAAAGAAATTTTAAATCAACAATTGGCAATGTCTGAGGCATATAAGTATGGAGAAAACCTACTTAAAAATATAGAAAAAACTAATAGTGCTCCTAAAAGTTTTACTAATGAAAATTTAAAATGGCAGTCCATTCATGGAGTTACTCGATATGATGGTAAATTGAATAAGGATATCGTAAAGGCTGTGTTTACGTTAACTCCACCCAATAGGAATATTCCTATCTCTTTATCCGTAAAAGGGTTTAGTTTGAAAAATGGAGATTATGTATTGGTCAAATTATATGCAGTTCATGACGAAAAGTATCAACCCTCTAATTCTGAACAGGTTTTGTATGGTAAAGAAATAGCCGAAAATTTTGGTCAGATGGATTATAGTCTATATAAACGCAACTTATTGAAAAAAGTTAAATTAATTAGAGATAACTCAGTAATTTTGAATACTTAAGATCGACAAAGCAGATCCGGTCGATGAGAAAGGTAATAGTCGAGCAAATTTAAATCTTCTTTATCGGTTACTTTAATATTATCGGTACGTCCCTCTACCATTTTAGGTTGTTGACCGAATAACTCAATTGCACTGGCTTCATCAGTTGTGAATTGATTTTTTTGGATAGCTGAATCAAGCGCGTTAAATAGCCAATGATAGCGAAACATTTGCGGTGTTACGGCCGCCCATAACTTTTTTCTTTCCAAAGTTTCTAAGCGTTGATTATTAAAATATTTAACAGTATTTTTTATGGGATGCCCCAAAAGTCCTCCTACAGAATGATTATCAAGTTGCATAATAAGTTTATCGATATCATTTTGGTGTAAAAGTGGTCGGGCGGCATCGTGTACTAATATCCAATCATTTTTTTTTGCAAAGCTCTTTAAAGCTAGCAACCCATTGAATACCGAATGACAACGTTCTTCCCCTCCAAATACAGTGAGCAAATGTGGTGAGTTAAATTTTAGGGTTGACCAATGTCTGTCTTCTTTATTGATAACCACCACACATTTTTTAAATTTTTGATAGTTCAATAAAGTGGCTAATGTGTATTCAAGTATTTTTTTCCCATTAATAGAGATATATTGTTTAGGGAAATCTATTTGCATACGATTACCCACGCCAGCCGCGGGGACTACTGCAAAATAATTAGTTGAGTTTTTTTTCATTTTCAGTTGTAGGTCCGAAGGAGTTTAAAGTTTTTATATTTTCTTAATGGGCTGTATACTGACAACTTATGAATTCGTTGCTTAATGATATAGTTTTTCTTGCAAAAAAAGCCGGAAATCAAGTTCTCAAGATTTACCAAAGCGATTTTACTGTTGGTTATAAAAACGATAAATCCCCTATTACTGTCGCAGATTTAGCCTCTCACGAGTGCATTTGTCAAGGATTACGCCATATAACCCCTGATTTACCTATTATTTCTGAAGAATCTGACCCAATTTCCTTCCAAAAACGTCGATCATGGGAGAAGTATTGGTTAGTAGATCCCTTGGATGGAACAAAAGAATTTTTAGAAAAAAATGGTGAATTTACTATTAATATTGCCTTAATTGAACAGCATAAACCGCATTTGAGCGTTATATTTGTTCCATCGATGAATATTTGTTATTTTGCTCAACGGGGAGTAGGTGCTTATAAACAAATAGGCGAAGCTCAGCCAGAGCCAATGCTTAGCCGAGTATGGAAAGAAGGACAACCGATCACCGCATTGATAAGTCGTCGGCATGGCAATGCAGAATTGAAAAAATTTTTAGCTCAATTTTCTAATTTAAATTTATTGTATTGTGGAAGTGCATTAAAATTTTGTTGGGTTGCTGAAGGTTTAGCCGATATATATCCGCGTTTTTCCCCTACATTTGAATGGGACACAGCCGCGGGACATTGCATACTCAATGAGTCAGGAGGTCTAGTTATCAATAATACAGGTCGGGAATTACAATATAATAGGTCATCTTCTTTGCAGATTGCTGATTTTTTGGCAGTAGCAGATAAGCGACATCATTGGTTACATTACCTTAAGTCATAATAAATATTAACATTATTTTTAGGAATCTAAATATGAATAAAAAACCAATTAAAATTGCTGTTACCGGAGCAGGCGGTCAGATAGGTTATGCTTTGCTACCTTTTATCGCATCGGGTCAAATGTTTGGTCCCGGTCAACCGGTGATTCTGCATTTATTAGAATTGGAAAGAAGCCTACCTATGTTACATGGAATAGCCATGGAGCTTGATGATTGTGCTTTTCCATTATTAAAAAAAATTGTTTGTACGAGTCAATTAAACGAATCGATGAAGGATATAAATTGGGCAATTCTAGTAGGCTCGATGCCGCGTAAAGAGGGAATGGAACGTGCGGATTTATTAAAGATCAATGGCGGCATATTTGCACCACAAGGGAAAGCTATTAATAACTATGCCGCTGCTGATGTAAAAGTCTTTGTGGTAGGTAATCCTTGTAATAGCAATTGTTTGATTACTATGCATCATGCTCCAGATGTTCCTAAGAGTCGTTTTTATGCTATGACGTTATTGGATGAAAATCGCGCTCGCGCACAATTGGCGAAGAAGGCCGCAGTTGCTGTTGAAGAGGTGACTCAGATGGGAATTTGGGGAAATCATTCATCCACACAATATCCCGATTTTTACAATGCTAAAATTGCAAATAAGCTTGCTACAGAAATGATTTCTGATAAAAATTGGCTAGAAAATGATTTTATTCCAATAGTGCAGAAGCGAGGAGCTGCGGTTATTAAGGCAAGAGGAGCCTCTTCCGCAGCTTCAGCTGCTAATGCAGTAGTAGGTAGTATTTATCATTTAACGCATGATACAAAAAAAGATGATTTTTTTTCAATTGCATCCTGCTCAACCGGGGAATATGGAGTTGATGAAGGATTGATATTTTCTTTTCCTAGCCGAGTAGATAATGGTCAATTTAATATTGTGAAAGGAATTTTACATAATTCTTTTGGACAGGAAAAAATTAAATTAACCTTAGATGAGTTACTTACAGAGAGAAATGAAATAAAGAATATGGGTTTAATTTGATTGGTATTTTGAACGGAAAACAAAAAATTGTACGGTGGATTTTTAATTGAATTTGTTTTCCCCCGTACAATAATCAATTTATTTTTATTCTCTGAGAAGCCGAAAATTATTATTTTTAATTAACAGCTTTGTTGTTTTTATTTCTAATTTTTATTTAATTATTTTAAATTTATATAATAATTAAAAAATAATACCGAATTATTTTTTAATTGTCTAAATATAAAAATAAATTTTATTAAATATTTTTTAATGAAGGATGATTTAATTAATTTTAATAAAAAAGTTAAAGAATTGGATAGATGAGGAATTTTTTGAAGCGTTTAATTACTATTTGCTGTATCAGTTTTACTGGATTGCGAAAATAAATTTATTCACTTAGGCTGTCGGGTATAAGAATTTCGCGATTCCCATTACTTTCCATAGCACTGACTAGACCCGCTTTTTCCATATCTTCCATTAATCGTGCAGCGCGGTTATAGCCAATTTTAAGCCGTCGTTGAATGCTAGAGATAGAAGCACGACGAGTTTCTATTACAATTTGTACCGCTTGATCATACAACACGTCTTTTTCACTAGAGTTATTGTCTAAAAAATCTAAATCTCCTCCTTCATTAAGATTGCTATGAGTAAGATCAAGAATATATTCTGGGGTAGCTGATTTTTTTAAAGCATTCACTACCTGGTGTACTTCCTGATCTGCAACAAATGCGCCATGAACTCGAATAGGAACACCTGTTCCTGGAGCTAAATACAACATATCTCCATGTCCCAATAATTGTTCAGCACCCTGTTGATCAAGAATGGTACGAGAATCAATTTTGGATGAGACCTGAAAAGAGATACGTGTGGGAATATTTGCTTTGATTAAACCAGTAATAACATCAACAGAAGGTCTTTGTGTGGCCAAAATCAAATGAATACCTGCTGCTCTTGCTTTTTGGGCAATTCTTGCAATTAATTCTTCAACTTTTTTGCCAACTACCATCATCATGTCAGCAAATTCGTCGATTAATACAATTATATACGGAAGATGTTCCAAAGTTTCTGCTTTAGTGCCTTGTTCAGGTTTCCAAAAAGGATCATTAATCGGTTGTGCTTTATTATTAGCATCTTGTATTTTTTGGTTATATCCAGCTAAATTTCGTACTCCTAAATGCGCCATTAATTTATAACGACGTTCCATTTCTGCGACACACCAACGTAAAGCATTTGCTGCTTCTTTCATATCAGTCACAACTGGAGCTAGTAGATGAGGAATCCCTTCATAAATAGCCAATTCTAGCATTTTTGGATCTATCATAATCAATCTAACTTGCTGAGGAGTCGCTTTATAAAGAATGCTTAACAGCATGGCATTAAGGCCTACTGATTTTCCCGAGCCTGTTGTTCCTGCAACAAGTAGATGAGGCATCTTTCCTAGATCAACAATGACTGGGTGGCCAGCTATATCTTTACCTAAAGCAAGAGACAATGGCGATCGTGCGTGCTGATAAGCTGTTGAGCTTAATATTTCGCTGAGACGAACTATTTCACGATGTTTGTTAGGAACCTCAAGTCCAATAACTGACTTCCCAGGAATTACTTCCACAATACGTACACTAACAACAGATAAAGAACGAGCTAAATCTTTGGCGAGTCCGGTAATCCGGCTTACTTTAATTCCTGCAGCTGGTTGCATTTCAAAACGAGTGACTACAGGTCCTGGATGGACCGCTACAACTTGTACTTGAATACCAAAGTCTTTTAAACGTAGTTCAACATCTCGAGACAATTGTTCTAATTCATCACGTGTATATCCGTCTTTACTCAATTTTTCAACGGGATCTAACAGAGTTAATGAGGGAAGAGAAGATTCTGTAAGATTTTTTTTACTTGAAATAGTGGTAGGTGATGAGTAAGGCTTTATAGCTAAAGGATTATGCTGAATTATGTCAGTGTTAGATAAAGGTGAATTTATTATAGGGTTAAATTGAGGTGAAGCTTTGTTGATAGAGGTATTTGTTTGGGTTGATTCAGACTTACTGAAAGTGCTTACCTGAGATTTGATCTTTTCTGACGTTTTTTTTCTAAGGGAATACACGCTGAGCTTTTTAATTTTTTCGGTAACCTTTCCTGGTAAAATCGCAATATAGCTGCTGATTTTATCGATAATATTTAACCAAGAAAAACCAGTCGCCAGTGTTGTGCTAGCGAGTAAAAGTGCTAATAAA
The DNA here is from genome assembly GCA_039805785.1 of Pseudomonadota bacterium. GTDB lineage: Bacteria > Pseudomonadota > Gammaproteobacteria > Diplorickettsiales > Diplorickettsiaceae > Aquirickettsiella. The sequence goes on from JBDLTN010000006.1 coordinate 20,989, forward strand.
AATAATGTGCTACCAACTACATTGAATTGTACAATAAAACGTTTAGTAACAAGATTTCCTAATTGACCTCCTGATGTATAACCGTGTACGGCGTGTGCACTATGTAAAGCAGCAAGTCCACACGCGGCAATAAAAATAGTAATAAAGCCTACTAAACGTAAAGCTAGAAAAGGATAACTAAAAGATAATCCTGAAAAACGCCCTTTAAAACACTGCCATCCTCCATAAAGTAATAATGCCGGGAATAAATAGGCTAAAGAACCAAAACTATTAAAAAAGAAATGTGCAAGTAAATCTCCCCAGCGCCCTGCTATGTTCATGGAGGCTTTGACATGTAGAGCAGGATGATGAGTCCATAGGGCTAAAAATAAAAAAAGTGCAAGGGCACCACTAACAATCAATAGACCTTCAAGTAGACGTTGCTTGAGACTTAATTGTAAAAAATCTTCGGTTCTGGCTTTTTTCAAGGTGGCTCCTTATCTAGGCATAGCATAAGCAACAGTCTTTTTGGAATACTTATGGGTATAGGTACTATTTATAGCGTTCTTTGTTATACTTTGTTAGCAATTTTTAATTATAACAATTTTTTTACTATCTGGGTTTTTACCCTAAAAGTGGTTTTTTATGAATAAGGTTCAAAAACATCGACTTCTCATTTTAGGTTCAGGGCCAGCAGGTTATACCGCAGCGCTTTATGCAGCAAGGGCAAATCTTGATCCAGTCATTATTACAGGGATGCAAAAAGGTGGCCAATTAATGACAACCACGGATGTAGATAATTGGCCAGGTGATATAGAAGGTTTACAAGGGCCTGCTTTAATGGAGCGTATGCATAAGCATGCTGAACGATTTAAAAGTCAAATTATTTTTGATCATATCAACAAGGTTGAGTTATCCAGCTCACCCTTCATATTAAAAGGGAATGATGAAACTTACCATTGTGATGCTTTGATTATTGCTACTGGGGCATCGGCTAAATATTTAGGTTTACCATCCGAAAAAGAATTTATGGGTAAGGGAGTTTCAGCATGTGCAACATGTGATGGTTTTTTTTATAAAGGTCAAAAAGTAGCGGTTGTTGGAGGTGGTAATACAGCTGTAGAAGAAGCTCTTTATATGGCCAATATTGCCAAGCATGTCTATCTTATCTATAGAGGAAGTAATTTTTTTCGGCCAGAAAAGATTTTGTTGGATAAGTTAATGGCCAAAGTAAAGACTAAAAAGATATCTCTCATATTAGATACGGTATTGGATAGTATTTTAGGCGATGAGAAAGGGGTCAATGGATTAAAAATCATAAATACTAAAACAAATACAACCAGTCAATTAGAAGTACATGGAGTTTTTATAGCGATAGGCCATACCCCCAACACCGAGATATTTAAAAACCAATTAGATATGGAGAATGAGTATATTTTAGTGCGTGGCGGCAGAAAGGGCTTTGCAACAGCAACGAACGTAAAAGGAGTATTTGCGTGTGGCGATGTGATTGACTCTGTTTACCGTCAAGCCATTACTTCTGCGGGAACAGGTTGTATGGCAGCACTGGATGCTGAGAAGTATTTAAGTGAGAGCGCTTAGAATATACTATAATGAGGCATCTTGAATGCATAACAAATTATTAGGTTTTTGCTTATTGTTACTAGTTGCGTCATCATCCGTGATGGCTGAGGATCTAGACAGCGACCTAAATAACGATCCTTATGAAAATTATAATCGTCATGCGTTTAAGCTTAATCAAACTTTAGATAAGGTTTTTTTTAAGCCAGTTGCTACCGTTTATAAAACTATTTTGCCATGGCCTGTTACCAAAGGTATCGGTAATTTTTTCAGCAATTTAGAACAAATCCCTACGGTTATTAATAATTTATTACAGGGAGACTTTTATGATGCCACATCGAATACATGGCGTTTTTTAATAAATAGTACCGTAGGAATTGCAGGGTTTATCGATGTTGCAAGCCGAATTGGTTTGCCCATGCATAATCAAGATTTTGGTTTGACATTAGCCAAGTGGGGTTATACTTCATCGTCTTATCTTGTTGTCCCAATTTTAGGGCCGCGTACGGTACGTGATGCAGTTTCTTGGCCTATTAATTATGGTGTTTTTTCCGTTTATCCTTACATTAATGATATCGCTTGGCGAAATGGTTTAACCTGGGGAAGCTTTATTAATGCCAGGGCGCAACTACTGGATTTTGATCAAGCAATAAAACAAGCTTCTTTTGATCCTTATGTATTTCAACGTAATGCGTATTTACAACGTAGAAATTTTTTAATTCGTGAGAACAATAATTTATCAGAAGAAAATGATGATGAGGAAGATGATGATACCGGATAGGGATTAGTCTTAAATCTTTTATGTGCGTAACTTAATGAGCGAGTGGTTTTTTTGATGAATGTTTTAAAAATCTAAATTTCTTGGAGGTTATATTATGAAAGAAACACCTAATACTGGATTGGTTGAAACTAAACGAAAAAAAGTTGCTGACGGATTGATTAAATTATTAGCAAATAATTCTGTATTATATTTAAAAACACATAATTTTCATTGGAATGTTGTTGGCCCTATGTTTCAGCCTTTGCATAGCGTATTTGAAACACAATACATTGACTTATGGAATGCAGGGGATACCATCGCAGAACGGGTAAGGGCATTAGGATTTCATGTTCCTGCAAGCTATGCTGATTTTGCTAAATTAAGCAAAATTAAAGAGGTGGTAGGCGTACGACAAATAAAGGCTAAAGATATGATCAGCCAGCTAGTACATGATAATGAAGTGATGACTCGCCTGGCAAGAGAATTGTTACCAGAAACAGAGGGGGCAGATGATCAAGTTTCTGTAGATTTACTTTCTGACCGAATGGAAGTCCATGAAAAAAATGCTTGGATGTTACGTAGCTTTTTAGAGTAGGAGCTTTTTAATAGCAACTTCACCATCCTATATACCCTAGAGGGTTGTCCTGTGTTACTATGATTGCGTTTAGTTTATCTCTGCCATACCCAGATTAATAAGCGTGAAAACGATTAACATCTTGGAAATGGCCTTTTTTAGCCTTTTGGAGGTTTTGCGTGAATAAAAGATTGTATGTGGGTGGTTTAAGCTATAGCGTCGATGACGATGGACTAAGAGAGCTTTTTACCCCTTTTGGGACAGTAAACTTCGTTAAAGTTATCCGAGACTTCCATAGTGGCCGTAGTAAGGGCTTTGGTTTTGTTGAAATGTCAACTCCAGAAGAAGCGAAAGAAGCTATAGACGCTTTAAATGGTAGTATCCATGAAAGACGTACCATTACAGTTTCCGAAGCTAATCCACCGGATTCTAGCTCAGGTGGAACAGGTGGACGTCGTACAGGCGGCGGAGCTGGCGGTGGACGTCGTGCCGGCGGTGGTGGACGTGGTGGTATGGGTGGCTCAGGCGGTGGCAATGGCGGTGGTTTTCACCGTGGCCGTGAGCAACGTGAAGAGCAGTATTAAGAGAGATTTGCTAGCTTAATAGTATATAGAAGTAAGGTTTTAATCCCCGCCTAAGTAGGTGCGGGCACAACACCATACATCTATTCTTTTTACACCCACATCGTACAAAGCGCGACTCAGCTCGATGAGTGTATGGCCAGTGGTCATTACATCATCGAGTAGCGCTATATGCTGACCATGATTTTGCTTTGCGACAAAGGCATTTTTAACGTTATTTGAACGCTGCTTTGCAGGTAGCATACTTTGGGCAGCGGTGTTTCTGACTCTTTCGCAACTTTTACAATCAATACGTATATTTAATATTTTTGAAATGGGACGAGCTAACTCTATTGCTTGATTAAATCCTCGTTCATATAATCTTTTCTTATGTAAAGGAACAGGGATAATGACATCTGGTAACGTCTCATCCTGGTATTGCGCACTAATTTTTTCAGCTAAAAGTGTTCCCAAAATATGTGCATAAATTAATTTTTGTTGAAATTTAAGACCAGTTATCATTTTTTTTATGATTTCGGTATAAGAACCCGTCTTCATGCTATTTTATCCGTTTAAGAAGTCCAAAAAAATGAGCGATAATGACGTAATTTTCAGCCGAAGAAGTCGTTATTTCATAATCTTTTGATAACCTACGAAAATTATTG
>JBDLTN010000007.1:0-25063 GCA_039805785.1 Pseudomonadota bacterium
GAACAATTATTTAGCCCTAAATTATCCTTGGCTTTACAAAGGGATGGTTCAATTGTATCTCCACCCTTAGAGGATCTTTCGCCGCTGCTTCCTCGAGAGGAATTAGAGGAGAATATGTTAATAGGATTGCATCCAAAATCTAAAGCGATCGAAGTAAAGGTTGAATTAAAGAAAGACTCAGTTTGTCATTAAATGATCTTATCCAAAACGATGGTTTCATCTCGATCAGCGCCAGTAGAGATGATGGTTATCGGGACGCCAATCAATGTTTCAATACGGTGTAAATAATCTTGGGCATTTTTGGGGAGTTTAGCAAATTCCTTAATCGGTGATGTTGATGTTTGCCAGCCAGGAAGTTCTTCATACTGAGGTATACATTGTGCAAGATCTTCTGGATTTAGCGGTAAGTCGGTTAATAGTTGGGATCCTAATCGATAAGCCGTGCAAATTTTAATGGTTGTCAATGTATCGAGGACATCGAGTTTAGTTAAACATAAACCGGAGACACTATTTAGCTGAATAGCTCGGCGGAGTAAAACTGTATCTAGCCATCCGCAACGGCGCGGGCGTTTGGTGACACTTCCATATTCATTGCCGCGATCTCTAAGATTATCACCGTCTTCATCAAGCAACTCGGTAGGGAAAACACCGTTACCGACGCGAGTACTATAAGCTTTACTCACTCCTAACACATAATTAAAACAACGAATTCCTAAACCGCTACCGGTGGCAGCAGAGCCTGCAATGGTGTTTGAAGAGGTGACATAAGGATAAGTTCCTTGATCGATATCTAAAAATGTACCTTGGGCACCTTCAAATAATAACGGTTGTTTTGCTTGATAGTATTCTGCTAACAGTGCAGGGATATCGGTAATTAAAGGAATTAATTGTTGACCAAAGGCTAATAATTCTGAACAAGCTTGCTCATAATTAATCGTTGGGGCCTGATAATAGTGTTTAAGTATAAAATTATGATAATGGAAGAGCGTTTTTAATTTTTCTGAAAATTGTTGTGGATTAAAAAAATCACAAAGTCGTAAACCGCGTCGTGCGACCTTATCCTCATAGGCAGGTCCTATTCCCCGTTTTGTAGTACCTATAGCGTTCTTTCCATCCTTTTCGCGGGCTTCATCAAGCGCAACATGCGTGGGCAGAATAATAGGGCAGGTTGCACTGAGTTTGAGACGTTGGCGTGCTGGGATGCCTTGCTGCTCTAATTCTTGCATTTCTTTGATGAGTGCTTCGGGTGAAATGACCACGCCATTACCAATCAAGCAGATTACACCCTCATGCAAAATTCCAGAGGGGATCAAACGTAGAATAGTTTTTTTGCCTTGTATGACTAGAGTATGTCCGGCATTATGTCCACCCTGAAAACGTACGACCGCTTTAACGTGTTGAGTGAGCAGATCAACAATTTTCCCTTTACCTTCATCGCCCCATTGGCAGCCTACAATTATAATAGTTTTTGTCATGATTTTAATTCACTTAAAATACTCATTTTATACAATGTTAACCCTTAATTGTTTAATTTGAGATTGGTATCATTATGCGCATTTTCAAACTTGTGATGTTTATTTTTCGCATTGGGTGATAAAAAATCATTCATAAAGGATGGGTTGTTATATCCTTGTTGGTAGGCGGCTTCTAAATTGAGATAAAAAGCAGCAAACTCAGGATTTTTATCATAGGCTTGGTTATATATTTTTGCGGCTTCGGCATCACCTTGTGCACGAATTTTTGCTGCTTCTTCTTTTGCCTTAGCCAAAGTTAAATTAACGGCGCTGTCTGCATTTGTGCGAATCAATTCGGCATTAGCTTTGCCTAATGCGCGTTCAGCCGCTGCATTATTTTCTTGTTCAATACTCATATTGTCTAATATTCTAGCATTACTGTCAGTAGAAAGATGTAGTTGCTTAAAACCAATAGCGATAAGTTTAATGCCGGTAGTTTTAAGCTGTTTATTAAGCACAGACAAAACCGCATCTATTTGTATAGGCGAGCCATGTAGAATGAGTTGGCTAAAGGTCATAGGAACATTTTTATCATTAAATAAAGTTGTTATTTGCTGGCTTATTAATAATTTAATTTGTTGAAAATTATTTTTTGTTTGTTGGTAATAAGCTATAGGATCACTTATGCGCCAATTTGCAAAATAATCAATAGTTATTGGCTTTTCAGAGGAATTATTATTTTCATCGCTCGTTTCACTTAATATCAATGTTTGCAAACGATTATCCAGCAATACCGGTTGTATGAAAAAAGGGACTACAAAATGTAAGCCCGGTTTAAGCATTGAGTTTGGTTCAGAGCGAATTAATTTTTCTTCAGATAATACTAACCCACTATGGCCTTCGGGAATGATAAGAATGCTTTGATAAATAATAAATACTAGGCAAATTAACAAACCTAAAAGTAATTGAATTTTATTTTTGGATGCGATCATTCATATCCTCCAGAAATATTATAGCTACTGGGGATAGAATTATTAGTTTTAAAACTAGGAATGCTATTATCGACCTTTTCGATTTTATCGGTATTAGTAATCTCAGTAGTTGTTAATTTATCGGTATTTACAGAGCTTGTTGTCTTGGATGGACCGAATGCTAAAGGAAAATTATTACCGGCATCATTTACACTTTGCAATTTATTGCTCTGCACCATCAAGGTTTGTAAGGCCGCTAAGTAAAGTCGTTTTTTTGTCAATGTAGGAGAAGCTTCATAAGCAGGAAGTAAGGCTAAAAAACGAATCATTTCGATTTTAGCCTTTAGTACTATTTCTTGTTGATAAGCTTTGGCATCTGCTATCAGTCGTTGTGCTGTTAATTGCGCACGCGGTTTCAATTGTATTGCATAAATATTAGCGAGCTTTTCAAATTGTTCTTTAGCGCTTTTAGCATTAGCTGTATCAGTAAAAGCGGCTTGTAGCTGTTCAGGTACTTGAATCGATATTGATTCAACATTTTTAATTGCTAAACCGGTTTGGGTTTTTACTGCGGTATGCAATTGTTTTTGTAAACGTTCCTCTAATGAAAAATGTGAAGTACTTAATAGTTGATTTAATGTAAATGGACTGAGTGTTTGATTGAGTACATTATCTAAGGTTTCTTGCAAATTGGTTAAAGGATGAGCACTGATAAAAAGAAAATTGCGGGGATTAACAATAGAATAATCAATAGTGACATCTACCTCAATTTTATTTTTATCGCGTGTTAATAATTTAACATGACTGGAGAGTTTATTTATTTTTCCGGAATCGATTATTGTATAGTGTTGAAAAGGTTTAAGTATCCAATGATAGCCTGGACCTACTGTAGAGTCATAGGCTGCAAAGCGGGTAACAACAGCGGACTCATCCCTATTAATCTTAAAAAATCCAAACGCAAGCCATAACAGTAAACAGAGGATCGAAATTAATCCTATGGTCTTGGTGTTAGGTTTTGTGAGTAAAAAAGAAGGAGTAAATACTGTTTTTTTACTTAACGTTCTTAACTTAAATAAAGCAACGATTTTCTTATATAAATCACGTAGAAATGCTTCTAGATCAGGTGGGGTCTGTTTGGGTCTTCCTGTCCACGGATCTTTATTTTTTCCGGAATCACCCGGTTCGTTCCAGGGCATAGTTTGCTCCAATTGTTAGCTTTTTTAAGATTTTTTCATTTATTGTCTTTTCAGTAAAGTTTAATCTTTTTAGTGCAAAGTGTTAAATATCATTCATTTCGCATGAGTTTACTTCATTGCGAGGCGAAGCGTGCGCCAATCTATAGTAGATGGCCACGCGCACTGTGTTCGCTCGCCATGACGATTCTAGTATTTCTTCATAGCAATCCAAAATACTATAAATTAAGTCATTACACTTACTGGCTATGCCGATATTTTTTCATATTACTTCTCTTCAAAAAAGCATTTTATGCATGCTGAGCCATTCTCGCAACTATTAATTCAGCGACAAGTCATTACGATCCAGTGAAGGACTGCAAAGCTTACTTATAGATTGATTAAGCCGGTAAGATTTTTCACTGACTTTTTGGTAAGCGAGGCATTCAATGATTGCTTGATGTAATAGATCGATACCTATCCCAGACTGAGCTGATACCCAAACTTTAGTAGGGAGGCCTGCTGCATTGCGTTCTAATCGTGGCGGTGCGCCTTCTAATAAATCAATCTTATTAACAACGATCAATTGAGTAATATGATCGGTGTGTATTTGCTTCAAAACGCTAAAGACAGCCTGATTGCATTGGTTTTTTTCTGGGTTTGTAGCATCTACTATATGTAATAATAGGTCAGCATGTTGGGTTTCTTCTAAAGTTGCTCGAAAAGAAATAACCAGATGATGAGGTAGCTGACGTATGAAACCGACGGTATCAGCCAAAATGGCGATTTGGCCATCGTTCAACGACATACGGCGGATACTGGGATCGAGTGTGGCGAAAGGCTGATTGGCAACAAAAACAGCTGCCTTAGTTAAACGGTTAAATAAGGTTGATTTCCCCGTATTGGTGTAGCCGACCAAAGAAATAGAAGGTAATTGCGATTTTTTTCTGGCTCGTTGACTTTGTGTGCGTTGCGTACGAACCTTCTCTAAGCGCTTTTTTATAATTTTAATTTGTTGACGAATTAAACGTTTATCTGTTTCTAATTGGGTTTCACCAGGGCCGCGTAAACCAATACCACCACGCTGTCTTTCCAAGTGCGTCCAACCACGAATGAGTCGCGTAGAAAGATGTTCTAGTTGAGCAAGCTTAACTTGTAATTTTCCTTCAAAGCTACGTGCGCGTTGCGCAAAAATATCTAGAATTAACCCAGTCCGTCCTAATACACGACATTGTAATTTTTGTTCTAAATTCCGTTCTTGTGCTGGACTTAGATCATGATTAAATAATATTAATTGTATTTTCTGTGTAGCGGTAGCGGCGATTATTTCTTCAAGTTTACCGGAACCAATGAAATATTTTGCTTGTGCTTTACGTTGCCGCCCAGTGATGAGTTTCATCGTTTGGGCACCCGCAGCTTGAGCTAGCTCCTGAAATTCTTTTACTATTTCTTCGGGTTCATATTTTTTAAAATAGATATGAACTAAGAGTGCTAGCTCACCGCGTTGGGGACGTTCAAGCATTACTGATTTCTAATTCCTCGTCAGTCACATTACAACTTTGTAGATCATTATTTTCATCGACACTCGCTAATTTAACATTTTTTGCTGGAACGACTGTTGAAATAGCGTGTTTGTAGACCATCTGGCTAACTGAGTTTTTTAATAAGACTACGAACTGATCAAATGATTCTACTAAACCCTGAAGTTTAATTCCGTTGACAAGATAGATTGAAACCGGAACTTTATCTTTACGCAATGCGTTTAGAAAAGGATCTTGTAGTTGCCCCTTAGACATAATTAGCTTCTCCATGCAAATTTTAAATATAAATATAATCTCAAAAAGCCTTGGTCTTAAATTTATTTAGCTTATAACCAAGCGCAGTAAGTTTAGCATGGGAAATGCACAGGGCATAGCCCTCAGCATTAAGAGTTTGTCTAATCAAAGGGGAGTCAGAGGAAATCTAGCGGAGTAATCTATAGGTCTATTGAGGTAGTGCTATAGAAGATGGACATAAAAAATAGCAAAAAAAAAGAATTTGTGTATTTTTTAAAGCATTGATATTTTATACTAAATAGGTAATTTTTGGTATAAATAAAGTAAACTGTTTCGTTATAGGCCATGGTCCCAATTCGAGCCTATCTGAATATCGACCATCAATGGAACAGACAGCTGTGTGGTATTGACCATTAAATCTTCAATCAGTTGTCTCGCTGGGTTTACATCTGCATCGGCGACTTCAAAAACCAATTCGTCGTGTACTTGCATAATCATATGCGCTTTAAGATTTTGTTGGGCTAATGCATGATCAATAGTGATCATCGCTTTCTTTATGATATCTGCTGCGCTGCCTTGTAATGGTGCATTAATGGCAGCACGTTCGCTGGCCCGACGTTGCAAAGGATCGCTGGAATTAATGAAAGCCAAATTCAAACGTCGCCCAAATAAGGTAGTAACATACGCTTGTTCATGTGCTTGTAGGCGGGTTTGTTGCATGTACTCTTTAACGCCAGGATAACGAGTAAAATAACGATCGATATAATTCTTAGCTTCTTCTCGCGAGATGCCTAATTGTCGGGCTAAACCAAAGGCAGACATTCCATAAATAAGACCAAAATTAACTGCTTTTGCACTACGTCGTTGTTCATCAGTCACTTGATTTAAGGGAATATTTAAAACTTCTGCCGCTGTGGCTTGATGAATATCAAGTTCTTGTGCAAAGGCATCCAGTAAACCTTTATCTTGCGAAAAATGAGCCATAATACGTAGTTCAATCTGAGAATAATCTGCAGCGATAATTTTATAACCTGGTGGAGCGATAAAAGCTCGACGGATTTTTCGACCTTCCTTTGTGCGTGCTGGAATATTTTGTAGATTAGGGTCAGAGGATGAAAGTCGTCCGGTAACGACTGCCGCTTGATGATAAGAGGTGTGGATACGGCCGGTTTTTGGGTTAATCTGCTGAGGAAGTTTGTCAGTATAGGTCGATTTTAGTTTACTTAGACTACGATGTTTTAAAATGACTTTGGCCAACGGAAATTTAAGAGCAAGTGCTTGCAAAACACTCTCAGAGGTGGATGCTTGGCCCTTAGGAGTTTTTTCCAAAATAGGTAAGCCTTGTTCGGTAAATAATACCGTTTGCAATTGTTTGGGAGATCCTAAATTAAAAACCTTACCCGCTAATTGATACGCTTCTTCTTCGAGTTTTATTAAACGCTTGCCAATAGAAAGGCTTTGTTTTTGTAATAATTTTGCATCGACTAATACGCCATGACGTTCAATATGTGATAACACCGGAACTAAAGGCATTTCAATCTGTGTGAAAACCTTAGATAAACCGGGTAGAACATCTAATTTGGGTTGTAGCGATTCATGTAAGCGTAGGGCAATATCGGCATCTTCAGCAGCATAGGGTCCGGCTTCTTGGATATCAATTTGATTAAAGGTTTTTTGTTTCGCACCTTTACCGGCAATTTCTTCAAAGTGGATGGTCTTATGATCCAGATGTTTTATTGCTGCGCTATCGAGACTATGTGAATTACTTGCGCTATCAAGTAAATAAGATTCCAACATGGTATCAAAAACCAAGCCTTGCAGTCGTATCCCATAATTTGCTAAAACCCCCATATCATATTTCAAATTGTGACCTATCTTTTTTTGTAGAGGATCTTCAAATAGAGGTTTTAATTGTTCCAGAACCCAATTTCTGTTTAATTGTTTGGGTGCTCCGGGATAATCATGTCCTAGCGGGATATAAACCGGTTTTTCACCTTTAATGGCAAAAGACAGACCGACAAGCTCAGCGTGCATGACATCTAAACTGGTGGTTTCAGTATCGAATGCCCAAATTTTTGACTTAGTTAATTGTTTTAAGAATGTTTGAAAGGCCTTTTCATCGAAAATTAATGAATAAACTATTCGCTGAATCCCAGGTTTATCGATGATTAAATTGGTGGATGGATCCAAATTTTTTTCTAACTCTCTCAACCAGCCTTTAAATTCTAGTTTTTTATAATTTTCCATTAATGCCGAGATATCCGCTGCTTTGGGTTGAAATTTTTCTAGATCAAATTCCAAATCAACATCAGTTTTAATGGTGACTAGTTGGCGTGATAAAGGAAGCTTATCCAGATGGGCTTTGAGGTTTTCTCCTATTTTTCCTTTAATTTCATTAGCGTTTTTTATTAATGATTCCAAATTTTTATATTGATTGAGCCATTTTGCAGCGGTTTTTGGTCCTACATTGGGAATTCCAGGAACATTATCGACGGTATCACCAATCAAACTTAAGTAATCGGTTATTTGTTCCGGAGTTACGCCAAATTTATCAACAACACCTTGGTAGTCCAAACGAGAATTAGTCATGGTATTGACTAAGGTGATATCTTCACAGACTAATTGGGCAAAGTCTTTATCACCCGTGGAAATTAATACAGGTAGTTGTTGTTGCAGGGCATGAGTAGCTAAAGTACCTATCACATCGTCCGCTTCAACTCCTGGTTGTATAATGAGCGGCAATCCTAAAGCACGAATAATTGCATAGAGTGGTTCTATTTGCAGTTGCAAATCATCCGGCATTGTCGGGCGATGAGCTTTATATTCGGCATAGAGTTCTTCACGAAAGGTTTTTCCTTTCGCATCGAAAACTACGACCATATATTCAGGGTTAGTATCCTTGATTAATTTGCGTAGCATATTAATAACCCCATACACAGCGCCGGTAGGTTCTCCTCTAGAATTACTTAAAGGTGGAAGTGCATGAAAGGCACGATAAAGATAGGAAGTACCATCGACTAAGACTAAGGGTTTTTTCATAAGGGTATGATAACATATGCCATCTTTATGCTAAGCATTACTTAATCAATCTTTTAGTAATGAAAAGCATAACTTAGACCAAATTATTGAATCATGGGGTGATTATGCGTATCGAGCAAGAGATAAGATTAGATTTTAAGGATGTATTAATCCGACCAAAACGCAGTACCCTGCAAACTCGCGCCGAAGTGGATTTAATTCGCGAATATACCTTTAAGCATTCACGATTTTCATGGAAAGGGATACCTATTATTGCTTCAAATATGGATCATACCGGTACCTTTGCCATGGCAAAAAGTTTGGCTAAACATCGATTACTTACAGCTATTGATAAGTTTGCCAGTATGCAAGACTGGAAAAAATTCTATAAGCAACATCCTAAGTTTATTTCTTACTGTTTTCCGACGACAGGGATTAAAACAGCGGATGTCGATATCTTGACAAAAATTATTAAAATAGCGCCTAGCCCTTTTATTTGTATCGATGTTGCCAATGGTTATACGCAACGTTTTGTAGATAGTATTCGTGCTTTACGAAAAAAGTACCCAAAGAAAACATTAATTGCAGGTAACGTGGTAACAGCTGAAATGGCTGAAGAGTTGGTATTAGCCGGAGCTGATATTGTTAAGGTAGGCATTGGCCCGGGTTCTGTTTGTACCACTCGTTTAAAAACCGGTGTAGGTTACCCACAATTGTCCGCAATCATAGAATGTGCCGATGCTGTACATGGTTTAGGCGGGCATTTATGTGCCGATGGGGGTTGTGTTTCACCCGGTGATGTCGCTAAAGCGTTTGCGGCTGGGGCAGACTTTGTTATGCTAGGTGGCATGCTGGCTGGTCATGAAGAGTGCGCCGGCGAAAAGGTTGAAGAAAATGGTAAGTGGTTCATGCGGTTTTATGGAATGAGCTCGAGCGAGGCGATGCATAAGCATCATGGCAAAATGAATGTTTATCGTGCTAGCGAAGGCCGCTCAGTTAATGTCCCTTACCGAGGAAAGGTAGAGAATACTATACTTGATATTTTAGGTGGATTGCGTTCTACCTGTACTTACGTCGGCGCGCAACGTTTAAAGGAGCTTTCTAAACGGACGACTTTCTTACGTGTTACTCAACAATTAAATGAAGTGTTTGCAGCGTTACAAGTGAATGAATTGCTTAGTGATAACTAACTTCGTCATGGCGAGCTGCTGTCGATTAATTCAATATTAGCAGTTCTTAGCGATTAGGGACAAGAAAAAAGCAATGAATGCACTGCAAAAAAAACGTTTAAATTTCGTATTATTCATGTTACTGGTGGCCGCTTTAGTGATAGGTTTATCGGTGTATGCGTTAAAGCAAAACATTAATTTGTTTTATACGCCGACACAGCTTGCTGAACGGCATTTAACACCCGGCCGGTTTTTTCGTTTAGGCGGAGAGGTTAAAAAAGCTACGGTAAAACAACATGAGCAACAATTGTTGGTTTCTTTTGTAGTTAGTGATGCAAAGCATAATGTTCTTGTTGAATATCGAGGGATATTACCTGATTTATTTCGTGAAGGACAATCGGTAGTCATTGAGGGAAGTTTGGATCAGGCAGGTATTATGCAAGCGAGACAAGTACTTGCGAAACATGATGAACGCTATCGACCTGCTAAATAACCAATTTCCATGATGAAATTTTTAGTAAATGCCAGATGCAGGTAGATTCGGCGCCAATATCGACAAAGCGCCTAAATATTTTAGCTTTGTCGTCTTTTGTTGAAATAGGGAAATAGGATGATAAAAATGACTAGCTTCAAATTAATGATAGTTGTGCTACTAGTAGCTATTGCCTGTCTGGCTTATATCTTATTGACGCGATTTTTCCCCAGTGAAGAAGTGTTTTTTATGGGATCTCGGGCGATAAATCGCGCTTTAGTTTTAGATTTAAGTATCAAAAGTAATAAGGATTATGCCACTTTTTTACCTGAAAATTCCGGATTTTTAGTGGTTCATCCAGAGAAATCTGCCGAAGATCATCGTGATGATATTCTTGAAACACGTGATATTTTTGCTTTAGTTGAAAAGACCAATAAAAACACCATACAAAATTCGGATCCCCTATATCAAGAATTAGAATTACTTTTTTTAAGAAAGACACCTTTAGGAATTCGAGCTAATTATGTCACTTTATCCAGTTTAGGTGTAAAAAGTATTGTATTTAATCCAGATTATTTCCAACAGTTTTTACAAATTTATCAAGATAAACTACCGCATGCGGCTGGCTATGCGGTTATGGGCGATAGTAGCCAACGCCAAATTCGTGATATTCTAGTAAAATAATTTTTTGCTAGGCTCTTTGCTACAATGCTGGAAAATTTACAAGAAAAATTACAACGTTTACGCTGGCAATGTCGGCGCGGGATGCTCGAATTAGATCTCATATTGTTGGCTTTTTTAGAAAAGAACTACTTAAATTTAAGCGCTGCTGATCAAAAGCTTTTTGAGCGATTGCTCACTTACTCGGATCAAGATCTATATTGCTATTTAATAAAGCGTCAGCCTAGCGAAAATGTAGCCATGCAGGTTTTAATAGAACAGGTAAATTGTGGCCGTTGATTTTTATCGTTTAAAGTCCTCTTATTATTTAGCTATTTTTTTGTTAATAGTACACGGTGGGGCTATTGCTTGCTTGTGCTTTCTACCTTGGCCATGGTGGACACGATTGCTATTAAGCCTCGCTTGTTTAATGAGCTTCGTTACACTTTTTTGTCAACATGTCTTATTAAATAATCCGCATTCTATTATAGAATTTTGGCAACAAAGTTCGGGTTGTTGGCAATTAAGAAATAATTTAGGTGAAGTGAGTAAGTTAAGCTTAGCCAATGATAGTATTTGTACCCGTTATTTTGTCTTATTAAACTTTGTTTCCTTAGGTAAGAAAAAAAGCAAAATTTCTTTAGTTTTATTGCCAGATAGTTTAAATTCTAAGGATTTTAGACGGTTACGTAGGCAGTTACAGAGTATAGGCTAAACCCTTCTAATGGCTAGTTGTTTGTCGGTTTTTAAAATATTCTTAGACCTAACAGTCAGAATACCGTATAATTTTTAAACAGATGCTTCATTAAAATGAGTTTTTATGTCCGAAATCGTAACACAACAAACTATAGCTCCTTCCGAGATGCCCTTAGCGCCCATCATTATTACTGATAATGCGGCCAATAAAATTGGCGAATTGATGGCTGAGGAAGAGAATTTTCAGCTAAAATTACGTGTATTTATTACCGGTGGTGGTTGTTCTGGTTTTCAATATGGATTTAGTTTTGATGAGGCTATCAACGAGGACGATACAGTGATAAGCAAAACTATCCTTAAACCCGCTGCTGAGGATAGCGATACTATCAATATTCAATTACTTGTTGATCCCATGAGTTTAACTTACTTAGTTGGAGCCGAAATCGATTATAAATCTGACTTAACCGGGGAACAGTTCATTATTCGTAATCCGAATGCTAAAACTACTTGTGGCTGCGGCTCTTCTTTTGCAGCTTAAGTTTTTAAGTAAATTCCACCGAGTATCGTTTGATTTTTAGCACCAGTGACTTCGGGGAGATTACTGGTTTTGCCCTCTAAAGTTTGTTTTGCCATCCAAGCGAATGCCATCGCCTCGACCCAATCACTCGGCACGCCTCGGTCATCGGTTAATAGTAATTGATGTAAATGACAATGCTGTTGTATGCGATTTCTTAGATAAGTATTTTTACTCCCTCCTCCACAAAGTAAAATAACGCCCTGGGTGCTTTCAAAACCTTGAATAGCTTTGGCAATGCTGATTGCTACCAGTTCGCAAAGTGTGGCTTGTACATTCGCAGGTGATAATTGTCGATTGAATGTAGCGAGTTGAGTATTTATCCATTTTAAATTGAAATATTCAGGACCAGTACTTTTGGGAGGGTTTAATTGAAAGTAAGGATCAGATAACAATTGTTGCAATAACGCTTGATCAAAACTAGCACTGCCAGCCCAAGCCCCATCTTCGTCAAACCACTGCTTAAGATGATGGCGTATCCATTGATCGAGTAGACAATTTGCGGGCCCTGTATCGAAGCCTAAAACAGGTTTTTTTAAATCAGCCGCTAAATAAGTGATATTTGCGATTCCACCAAGATTTAACACAATGGTATCTTCTTTTTCAGTACGAAAAATAGCATTGTGAAAGGCGGGTGTTAATGGTGCACCTTGACCGCCTGCCGCCATATCGCGGCGACGAAAATCTGCAACTGTGGTTATTCCTGTGTTTTCAGCAATGATATTCGGATCGCCAATCTGAATCGTAAATGCATAATTTGATAGATGCGGATAATGAAAGACCGTTTGACCGTGACTACCAATACCTAAAATATCTTGAGCAGAAAATTTATTTTTTGCTAATAATTTTTTTATCGCGTCTACCGAAACTAATGCCATTTTTTGATCAAGTTCGGCAAACTTTACCATATTGATTGAGTCTGCAGTATACAGCTTGCTAAGTTCTTCACGTAAAGTATTGGATAGTGATGATTTATAGGCTGCAATTAATTTTGGTCGTTCATAGGAAAAGTCTACTAAGGCAGCATCCATTGCATCCATACTCGTGCCTGACATTAAGCCTATGTAGAGTTTTTTCATTGGACCTCTTTCTAAACCTGCGTTTTAGACTTAATTTCATTGTTAAACGATTTAGCTACGGTCCTCATTTACTTCACAAGTAAACTCTGGTCCTTGCAAATCGTTTGCCTCGAACTCAAGCCCAACACGGGGTTTAGAAAGAGGTCTTAATTTAATTATTAGTTAATTTTTCAATAAATTTTTTCTTTTAATTGTATTGCAATGCACTGCGAAAAAATAGTACGCTATGCTGAAGTAGAGTTGGCTAGACAGTCGCTGTAGTTTCTACAGAGGAAAGTCCGGGCTCCATCGGGCAAAGTGCCAGGTAATGCCTGGGGGGCGTAAGCCTACGGAAAGTGCCACAGAAAATATACCGCCTAAGCAGAGTGTCGCTTTTGCTGCCACTATACTCACAGTCATAAGATTTTGGTGTCGTCGCGAAAAGCGCAATCGGAGTGTATATACATGAGGATTGCGAATTGAGTGGTACACAGCCAATATCAAGTGCGGAGAGTAATATAGCTAGGTAAGGGTGAAAAGGTGTGGTAAAAGCACACCGCATCATTGGTAACAGTGATGGCAGGGTAAACCCCACTTGGAGCAAGACCAAATAGGAACCTTTTAGGCGTGGCCCACGCTAGGTTCGGGTAGGTCGCTTGAGATGTATGGTGACGTATATCCTAGATGAATGACTGTCCACGACAGAACCCGGCTTATCGGCTAACTCTCTTTTTCTATAACATGTCTATATATATTACCTATCAGGTAATAAAATCCGTTAAATTTTTAATATCTCTAGGTTTTGTGCTTATAAAACCCATTTATTTAAGCTTGTCCAGCTAATGCTTGACAAGAAGCAATTCTGATTCCTATAGTGTAATTAAGTGGCAAAAAGTGGGTAAATGTGGGCAAAAATGGGATAAATTATGTTTCGGGGTATAAATTTGGTAGTGCTCGATGCGAAAGGCCGGATCAAATTACCGGTACGTTATCGACAATTACTACCTACAGATAAAGAACCTCAGCTAGTATTGACCATCGATACCGAATCTCCTTGTTTACTACTTTATCCGTTACAGGAATGGGAAATTATCGAGGAAAAGTTGCAGGCCTTACCCAGTTTTAATCCTGCAGTGCGAAGAATTCAGCGTTTACTGATTGGTCATGCCACCGATTTGGATTTAGATACAAATGGTCGAATTTTATTGCCAGCATTATTAAGAAATTACGCACATTTAGAAAAAGAAATTATGGTTGTCGGTCAAGGTAGAAAAATTGAGTTGTGGGGTGCCAATGAATGGAATGATTATCGCACTCAATGGATTTTAGATACTGTTAAGCCCGGAGATCTGCCAGATGAACTACAGACTCTAGCGTTGTAGGCGACAGCGATGCAAAAACAAGAACAACATCAGCCGGTTTTATTGGCAGAGGTTATTGAAAATTTAGCGATTGATAAAGAAGGCATTTATATCGATGCGACATTTGGGCGCGGCGGACATGCTGGAAAGATTTTAAGTTATCTAGGAAAAAAGGGAAGATTAATTGCTATCGATAAAGATCCTGCAGCGGTTGCTTATGCAACGCAGGAATGGGGACAAGATGAACGTTTCAAAATTTATCAAGGTTCATTTAAAAATTTAAAAGAGATAGCAGAATCTGCAGGGATTTTAGGGCGAGTATCAGGAATTTTATTAGATTTAGGGGTTTCTTCACCCCAATTAGATCAAGCAGAAAGAGGATTTAGTTTTTTACGAGATGGGCCATTGGATATGCGTATGGATCCAAAAACTGGAATCAGCGCAGCAGAATGGCTAGCTTGTGCACATGAGAAGGAAATTGCACAAGTTTTAAAGGACTATGGGGAAGAACGTTACGCAAAACGTATTGCTCGAGCGATAGGCGAAGAACGAAAATTAAGACCTATTCTAACAACGGTTCATTTAGCGAATGTGGTGAAGTTAGCTCACCCGCGTTGGGAGAGACATAAGCATCCCGCTACACAAACCTTTCAGGCAATACGCATTCGAATTAATAATGAATTGGAAGATTTAAAAGCCTGCTTAGAACAAAGTTTGGAAGTGTTAAAAAGTGGTGGACGTTTATTAGTGATTAGTTTTCATTCATTAGAAGATCGAATCGTAAAACGTTTTATTCGTCAGCATACTCATGAAGCGGTGGAATTAAAAAAACTACCTTTTGTGGCAGCTGAATGGAGGCCTAAATTAAAAAATTTGGGTCGCGGGATTAAACCGGATGCGTATGCGATTAAAGCCAATCCACGATCGCGTAGCGCTGTGTTACGAATTGCGGAGAAAATATCATGAATATGGCAGCACGAGCTTTAACACAAAATACCTTGACATGGGACCAAGGTCAAAGCTGGGTTATTTCCTTAAAGATGTTAGGCCTTATTTTGCTAACACTTGCCGTATTGTCTTCAGCACTTTCAGTTGTCTATATAAAAACCGTACAACGTAATTTATATAGTCAATTGCAAGCTAGTCAACATGTTAGCGATAATTTAAAAACCGAATGGAGTCAACTTTTGCTCGAAGAAAATACCTGGATAGCACCCGTGCGGATTCAAACCTTAGCGCAACAAGAATTAGGGATGCGAATTCCTGAAATGAAAAACACGATTTTATTAACGAAGTCTGTTTGAAAATGCTATTTTATTGTTCGCTTCCGATGCAGGCGTCTTAATTTGGTTCGGCAAGAGGTGTAGTTTACATGCAGGTTCGTCCGCTTAAAAAAAATAAATTGACTTCTGCTACAAAATACCAATGGCGCTTAATGATCATGGTTTTCATATTAATGATTATCGCTTTTGGTTTGATTGGACGCCTTATTAATTTAACCGTTATTAACCGACAATTCTTGCGTAACCAAGGCAATGCCCGAACGGTGCGCACCTTAAATATTCCTGCACATCGCGGTATGATTTTGGATCGTCAAGGTGTGCCTTTAGCGATTAGTACACCTGTCGAGGCTATCTGGATTGATCCCGCCTATTTTAAACCTAATCGTCAACAACTTTTTTCATTAAGTCACTTTTTACAAATTAATCCGAAAATCATTCATGAAGTAGAATTGCATGGCCAATTTAAGGAATTTATTTATTTAAAACGCGGTGTAAACCCGAACTTAGCCAATCAAATCAAAGATCTAAAAATTCCTGGTGTGTTTTTACAAAATGAATACCATCGTTATTACCCAGAAGGGCCAGTGATGGCACATGTGGTTGGCTTAACTAATGTGGATGATAAAGGCCAAGAGGGTTTAGAGTTGGCCTATAATAATTGGTTAGAAGGTCAATCTGGTTTAAAGAAGGTTATTAAAGATCGTTTAGGCCATGTGGTAGCCGATGTACGAACTATTCGACAACCAAGACAAGGACATGATTTACAATTAAGTATTGATAAACGTATCCAATACGTTGCATTTAGAGAGCTGAAAACCGGCATTGAACACTATCAGGCCGATTCAGGATCTGTGGTTGTCCTCGACATTAAAACCGGTGAAGTGCTGGCGATGGCAAATTGGCCCTCCTATAATCCTAATGATCGGTTGACAGCACAGGCAGGCCATACCCGTAATCGCGCATTAACCGATTTATTTGAACCGGGGTCTACTATCAAGAGTTTTAGTATGGCTAGCGTGTTAGCGAGCAGCCAATTCACGCCCAACAGTCAAATTGATACCTCGCCTGGATGGATGATTGTTGCGGGTAAACGAATAATGGATGAGCATAATAATGGCGTCATAGATTTAACCAAAATATTACAGATCTCGAGTAATATGGGTATGTCAAAACTTATTCTCTCCCTTCCTGCAGAAAATTTATGGAATACTTTACATCAGGTGGGTTTTGGCCAAATTACTCAAAGTGGTTTTCCAGGTGAACGAACCGGTAGTTTGCCAAACTTTAAGGTTTGGAATCCTTTTGTACTGGCTACCTTATCGTTCGGTTATGGTATTTCAGTGACTGCTTTACAACTCGCACAAGCTTACGCGGTGTTAGCGCATGGTGGTGTTAAGATGCCGGTTACTTTTCTTAAAGTTGATGGTAAACCGCCAGCAGGACAGCAGGTGCTGGATAGGGCTATCAGTAGAGAAATCTTGGATATGATGGAGTCGGTGCTTGCCAAAGGAGGAACAGCTCCATTAGCTGGAGTTCCAGGTTATAGAGTGACAGGAAAAACCGGCACGGCGCGTATAGTTGGCGCTCATGGTTATGAAAAGCATCATTATAATAGTATTTTTATTGGTATTGCTCCTGCGAGTCGTCCGCGTTTGGTTGTCGCTGTTGTTTTGCATGATCCAAAAGGTCGTTTGTATTATGGAGGTTATACTTCTGGACTCATTTTTTCCCATGTGATGAATAATGCTTTACATTTATTAAATATTGCCCCTGATAATCTAGCGAGCCTTAATCAACCCTTTCCTAAAGTCACGGTGCCTACTCTAGGCATGCGGGATTAGTTGTTCTCGTGCATAACGGGTAAATAAGGTATATAATTTGCTATCAAATGGAGAATCTAATCTCTAAAAATAAATTTCCCCATTAAAGTTTTAAGTCAACGATATTTGATTCAAGGAAGAGTCGATGTTAAATAGAGATGCTTTTTATTTTTTATTTTGTTTATTTCTATTTTTCGTATCGATTGTTCAAGCGCGCGAGCCTTTACCGCCACGTTTTTCAGCGTCAGCGTATACGGGAGTGTATACGGTAGGTCAAGGTGATCTGATGTTATCGCTAGATGGAGATCAGCAACATAATCTGTATGTAAATCCCCAAGGTGCGTATGGAACAGATAAGCAATGGTATGGTGATCTGGGTTTAGGCTATCGTTGGATCAAGAATGACGCCGCGATTTTAGGTTGGTATCTATTTGCAGGGCATAGCCGAGTAGAGAATAGTAGTGGTTTTTGGATAACCAATCCAGGTGTGGAAATCATGGGCAGCCGTTGGGATGCGCGAGTTAATGCGTATATTCCGGTGGCAGGGCGCAGTAATGAGTTAGGCATAGAAGAATTTAATATTGTCAGCACGCCTGTTTTTATGGGTCATAGTGAATTTATCAATAGTGTGTTTAATGATGAGAATGCGATCCAACAAATCGGCAATGGCGCCGATGCGCGGGTGGGCTATCAGTTATTTTGCTATGTACCATTAAAGGGTTATATTGGTGCGTATTTTTTTGCGATTCCTAATACGGATAATGTACGCGGAGGAGCAGCAGGCTTAGAATATTGGTTTGATGATAATATTCGAGTGTTTGCGAATTATAGTTATGATAATTACCAACACAGTAAAGTGGTGGGTGGATTAGGGATTAGTTTTGGCGGAGTAAGAAAACACCGAGCGGATCCCAGTTTATCGGAACGTTTGATGGATCCGGTAGATCGTTACTTAGCGAACTTAGGACATGGTTCCGGTATCCCGAGCAAGACCTTATTGTATGGAATGGGTCGTGGCAGTAGCAGTGTATTAGTGAGCGATAATATTGCCTTTTTTAGTCAAACCGGCACACCGAACAATGGTGGAACTGGATTAACGCTAGCGAACTGTACATTTGAGAATCCCTGTGGGCCGACTGACTTTACTGATACGGCGGTTGGTACCTTAAATGGTTTATTACCGAATACTACGTTGTTTTTTAATGGGGGGAGTTATGATGCAGGTGTAGTTCTTAATCCTGGCCAAAGTGTGCGATCACGTACAGCAGATTATACGCAGCCCGCTACCGGTGTAGCACGTTCTAGTTTTACTGGCGAGATCGATCTTGTCGGTAATAATACGTTAGAAAATATCATTTTGTTGCCAGGACTCACGATAGGATCCGCAGTAGATGGTGCTAATAATTCGATTATAGGTAGTCAGGTGGGCGCTATGAATGATCCTGTTTCGATTGGGGTGCAGCAGGGCAGTGGAGATCTGACTATAAATAACACAACTATTTTTGCAGAAGAACGAGCTGTTTTTGCTGACGGTCAAATTAGCCCTGTAACTATGATTATCTCTAATAGCCAAATCAATGTTACGAATAATAGTACTCCCATTGCAGAAGGGATTCTTGCAGATCAAGCGACAGTTACCATAAATAACACACAGATTCAAATGGATGGATCGGCGATTTTATCAGGGATATCTGGAGGCGATAGTACAATCCAAGCCAATAATACTAACATTACGGTTGATGGTACTGGAAATGCATTTGCATTAACAAATGTTAATATCGGTAATTCTATTATGATCAATGAAGGTCAATTGAACGCAACGAGTCCAATTAACCCGTTGATTCTATCTGGTGGTAATACCGGAGTTAACATTTCAGCGACTACGGTCTGTCGCATTAACGATACAATTGTACTATGTCCTTAAAAAATTAAAGATCTTAAACATTCGGTTGTATTTAAGAATTTAAAACAATTAAGAGCACTTTTATTTATAAAATATATACCATAGGCTTTCTAACAACAAAAAAATTATGCAAAAAAGTTGGCAAACCTTACTCAAAGAAATAATAACGGATCCCGCAGAATTGTTGGATCAATTAGAGCTTAATTCAAGTTTATTACCCGCAGCGCAACGAGTAGCACAATTATTTCCTTTACGTGTGCCTAGGAATTTTGTAGCACGTATGCAAAAGGCTAATCCCTATGATCCTCTCTTGCAGCAAATCTTGCCTTTAGCCGCAGAGGAAGGTGTGAAGGTTGGGTTTGACTCGGACCCACTCTTAGAAAGATCGGTTAATCCATTACCCGGTTTGTTACATAAGTATCATGGACGTGTCTTAATAACCCTAGCGGGTGCGTGTGCTATTAATTGTCGCTATTGCTTTCGGCGTCATTTCCCTTATTCAGAAAACAAAGCGGGTGGCCAAGCATGGCAGAATATTTTAGACTATATCCGGGCCGATATCTCTATTAATGAAATTATTTTGAGTGGCGGTGATCCTTTATTAGCCAATGATGATTATTTACAGCAATGTGTGAGTGATTTAGCCTCTATCTCGCATCTGAAGACGTTACGTATTCATTCGCGTTTGCCTATCGTTTTACCAGAACGAATTACCCCGCAGTTGTTAAATTGGTTTACATCGACACATTTGCAACCAGTTTTAGTGACACATAGTAATCACGCTAATGAATTAGATGATTCAGTTAATCTAGCAATAGAAAGCTTACGACAACGCAGAATCACCGTGTTAAACCAAGCGGTTTTACTAAAAGGGGTTAATGATTCTATTGAAGTTTTAATCAATTTAAGTGAACGTTTATGGGAGTGTGGAATTTTGCCCTATTATTTGCATTTATTAGATAAGGTACAAGGTGCAGCGCATTTTGCTGTAGATGCAGAAAAAGCTAAACAATTATTAATAGGTTTACGTACAAGATTGCCGGGTTATTTGGTACCGAAGTGTGTTTATGAACAAGCAAATGCACCATCAAAATTATCATTAATTTAGGGCGTATTAAATTTTTTGACTTAAACTAGCCAATTAGCCATAGACACTTTATACTTTGGGCAAATTCATTTCAAACTTGCTGAAACTTAGTTGTTGATAGGTGGGGTATGCCGGAAAATCTTAAAAAGACGCGTATTGAAACCGATAGTATAGGGCCGATTGAAGTACCAGCCGATCACTATTGGGGTTCGCAAACCCAACGCAGTATGCATCATTTTGCCATAGGTAAAGAAAATATGCCGCTGGCGGTGATTCATGCGTTTGGACTCTTGAAAAAAGCCACTGCTAAAGTGAATCAAGAATTGGGTTTATTAACGAAAGATAAATCTGATTTGATCATACAAGTCGCAGATGAAATAAGATCTGGTCAGTGGGATAAAGAGTTTCCATTACGGGTGTGGCAGACCGGGAGTGGCACGCAAACCAATATGAATGTGAATGAAGTGATTGCTAATCGTGCCATAGAACTTAGTGGAGGGCAGCGTGGCAGTAAAAATCCGATTCATCCCAATGATCATGTCAATAAATCACAATCATCAAATGATACCTTTCCAACAGCAATGTATATTGCTGCCGTATTAGCCATTGTTAAGCAATTAATACCAGCGCTACAAACCTTGTATGCCGCTTTAAATGAAAAGGTTCTTGAATTTAAAGATATCATTAAAATTGGTCGTACTCATTTACAAGATGCAGTTCCTCTAACCTTAGGCCAAGAGTTTTCTGCTTATATGGATCAATTAGAATCAGCCTTGGCAAATATTGAAGAAACTTTACCTGGACTGTATCAGTTAGCAATTGGCGGTACGGCAGTAGGGACCGGCTTAAATACTCATCCTAAATTTGCTGAGCTAACTGCAAAAATAATTGCCGAAGAAACTAAATTACCTTTCGTTTCTGCAAAAAATAAATTTTCTGCTTTGGCCGCGCATGATGCATTAGTGTTTGCGAGTGGCGGGCTCAAAACCTTGGCCTGTGCTTTAATGAAAATGGCAAATGATATTCGTTGGTTAGGTTCCGGGCCGCGTTCAGGTTTAGGCGAGCTTATTTTGCCTGAAAATGAACCTGGTTCTTCGATTATGCCAGGAAAAGTAAACCCCACGCAATGTGAAGCCATGACCATGGTATGTGTGCAAGTAATGGCAAATGATACGGCGATAAGTATGGCTGGTAGTCAAGGTAATTTTGAATTAAATGTATTCAAACCGTTAATGATTTATAATTTTTTACAATCAGTCGATCTATTAAGTACGGCATGTCAGTCCTTTACAGAATATTGTGTTAAAGGTTTAAAAGCCAATCAAGCTAAGATTAAACATTTTTTAGAAAATTCATTAATGTTAGTAACGGCCTTGAATCCTATTATTGGTTATGATAAAGCCGCAAAAATTGCGCACAAAGCACTCCGTGAAGAAACTAGCTTACGAGAAGCGTGTTTATCATTGGGCTATTTAACTGCTGAAGAATTTGATAAAGTAGTTGATCCTAAAAAAATGTTAGGTCTTATCTAAATTTATTTTTAGCAACAAACGTTTGACCAAACCGAAGTTTCTATCTTTATCTTTCAGCTGCAAACCATGGGTTAAAAAATACAGTAGAAAATGTTATTGCTTGGATTACCACTGGCCTGAACCCTTATATGCCCATGTTTGGCGAAGCCCCAACTTCTTGACGTAAACTACGATCTACAATGAGTACAAATATGCCTTAGTATGTAAAGATTCTAAAACAGAAGCAATGTATCTAAAGTACATGATAAATCGATCAACTCAGGCACAAATCTTCCAAATATTTTTGGAATAGGTGAAATATACCGTTTATAGATACCACCTTACTAAAAGTTGGGATTCTCGTAACAACGTAAGTTGCTTGTTATTTTTATGGGCAGAGAACCAAAACTTAACTAGTATTCGCGCTTACTCAGCCAGAATTAAATGCTTGAGTAAGCGTTAGGATAAATCATTGATAATCTGCTATTCTAATTCTAATGTCTGAGCTGAATCTTATAAATATTAGTCTTTAATTTGGTCAAGTTTAGAAAATTCTTGATTATTTAGTTTGATAGTTACACTTTATCTGAAATTGTGGCATGAAGCCTTTTTGTAAAGAAAATATGTTAAGATTATTTCGACGGAAGCGACTTATAGTTAGGGTATCTAGTTGTGTTTTTTTCACTTTAAGAAAAAACACCCGTTTTTTATTGAAAATATTGTTATATAGCCAATTACTACAGGTAGCAACCATAGACGCGGCATCGATAACTACTGATCATAACTCTTTTATTTTCGATCATACCTCTACAAAAAAACTAGAACAGACTCTGCATCATCAAATAGCCAGTACGAAGCAGATGACAACAGTGCTTATCAATACAGATGGTGAACCTAAGCTACCGTCCATCAATCGAGCCGTGAAGGAAAGAGTAAGTATTTCACAGAGAAGGACCAAAGTTAAAAGCATTGATTCTTCTCCAAAGAAGCCCCCTGCGCAAGAATCTGGTGCTATGTGGGTTGATCTTTTTTTCCCTAGTACGAATTTAATCTCTCGAGTATTAAAAAGTCAAGCGACTTATGTGGGAGTACGACATGCTCAGCGCGTCCAGGTAACCGCAATAGGTAAGTCCAAGTTTAGCCACTACTCTGCCAGGAAGGAACTACAAGCTTTTCAAGAGAAGTTAAAAGCCAATAGCTCAAAGGAGTCTCTGCCGAATAGTCACAGCACGTCAAATCCATTATTAAGGCAGCAAGGGAATGAAAAGCCTCCGGTAACTCTTAGTGATTTGCCTTATATAGGACCCGTGGCTGCACCTTTAACCCAATGGGCTCAAAGCGGAAGCCTATCGAATATTTCATTAACAAGCCAACAATTAGGATTAAATGCTCCTTTAAGTGGGGGGGTAACTTACAGTAATGTGACCGGAGTATTTCTGAATGCTCAATATATTCAGCCTTTAGCAGATCAAATTGCTTTAGGTGTACTCGGTGAATATGGCTCTGGTCAGTACCGTTTGAATGGAACGGTTGCATACGGATTTACATCACTTTCACAGATAAAAGTGACTGGAGAGTATTTGGTTCAACGTTTGCCTTTTCAGTTTGATTCAGGCAGTGTCATGCAGCGCTTACATCAGTCAGCTTATGGTGTGCGATTCCAACAATTGTTTGAACAACCCTATTGGCAAAATATTAACCTAGGAGGCTATTATGCCAGTGCTGCAAACAAAGATCTCCCTCCAGTGATATTTATTGCCAATGGTTTTAGATATTTGAATGAGCGTCGTATAGCGGGCGCGAGTAGCTTAGGTATCGATGTTGGAACAGAGGTGTTGTTGAGCCCAAAGACCTTACTCGGTGGCAATGTCTATTTCGATAGGGTTAGCTATGGTACTCAATTAACAGGAGATACGAATCAAAATCGTCAAGGATTAGGCGGAGGAGTAAAGATTAAACAATTATTTGGAGGGAATTTTAAATTATGGGGAGAGGTCTCTGTACGTAAGATCTATGATAGCTACGAAGGAGGAATAAGTTGGCTGCCATTACCTAAATTATTAGGGCTTGAGGTAAGTTTATTGGGTCAGCATGTGGTTTTCCACAACAGCTTGTCGAACAATAGCAATGTCAGTCTACAAGTAAAATGGTTACCTGATTCGAATCCGCATTACGATGAACGTTTTACTTGGAAGAACAAGCAGTTAACGACAGTAAGTCAGTGGGTAAAAACACCGGCTGTCTATATGCCGCAAGTATTGGCGATAGCAGAACAGATAACAAGTCGGCTATTGTCTATTATTGGCATTAATCCGAATAGTGGACCTGCAGCAGGAGGTAACACTGTTACGATCACCGGTAGTCGTTTTGTTGATGGATTACTGGTGTTCTTTGGTGGGCAACTAGCGAATGCAATAACAATATTATCACCGACGACACTAACGGTGGAAGTACCGGGTATTATCGGGTCAACAGCACCTCAACCAGTCGATGTAGTGATAAAGGCCCCAGATGGCCAGCAAGTGACACTGACGAATGGGTATACATATAATAGTTTGCCCAGCATTACGAGTATAGCTCCACCATTAGGCCCCGTGGTGGGTGGTACTTTAGTGACAATTTTGGGTGCGAGTTTTGAGGGAGCTACCAGAGTCACGTTTGGTGGGGTACCAGGTACTAATGTGGCCGTTAGTGGAGGTGGTACCCAACTCACAGTCATCACGCCCGCTGGTGCAGCCGGTGCCGTGGACGTAGTCATCACTGCACCTAATGGCAAAGTTACTGCAGCTAATGGGTATACCTATATTGCGCTGCCTACGGTGGCTGGCATAAACCCTCCTTCAGGCCCTGCAGGTGGTGGTGTTCCAGTGACGATTACGGGTACGGGCTTTGTGAGTGGGCAGAGCACAGTGACGTTTGGTGGCAATGCAGGTGTTGTGACGAGTGTGAGTTCTGATGGTACGCAACTGACGGTGACTACACCGGCGGGTACTGCGGGTCCAGTTGATGTGGTGGTAACAACACCCGGTGGTAGTGTGACAAAAACCGGCGGCTATACCTATGTGAATCAACCGAGTAT
>JBDLTN010000008.1:0-23629 GCA_039805785.1 Pseudomonadota bacterium
ATTATTTTATTACCGGTTTAGGTAGTAGTCTTATCAATAAATATAAATTTTTTATTGATACAATCCTTTATATATTAACGCATTTGCGGAAATTAATCATAAAGCAGCAAGATTTTTTTATTTTTTTAAATAATGATGACAAAAATTATTTTATACAAAAAAGTTTTTGTCAAGAAAGCTACACTAAGGTTTTTCCTGGGGAAGGTGTTAATTTAGAATTTTTTAAATTTTCGCCTATGCAAGAACATCAAAATATTTCTTTTCTGTTTATCGGCCGACTGATTAAAGATAAAGGTATTCTTGAGCTGATGGAGGCCTGTAAAGAATTGAAAAATAATCACATTCCATATAAATGTACAGTTATTGCTCCTTATGATCAGTATAATCCTACAAGTTTACATACAATGGATGTAAGTGATTTTCAGGCAGTTGGGATTGAATATTTATCCTTCGTAGATGATGTTAGGACTTATATTGAGGCTTGTGATGTATTTATTTTGCCAAGTTATTCAGAAGGCTTACCTAGGGTATTGCTTGAAAGCATGGCTATCGGTCGAGCCATTATTACTACCGATGTGCATGGATGCAAGGAATTGGTTAGCAAAGACAATGGATTAGTTGTGAAGGCCAAAGATCCCCAAAGCTTGTATGATGCAATGCTTAATATGTCTAGAAAAACCAAACAAGAATTGAGTCAGCTTGGTTTAGCAGGATATAAAAAAGTTAAAGCACATTATTCTTTATCTAAGGTAATAAATAATTATCAAACGTTAATAGAGAATAGAGTAAATAAAGAATAGGTAAAGCGCGAAATAACGATTTAGGAAGTTTATTATATAAAAAACCACTAATCCAAGCGGATTCTTTAAGTGCCTTTATCCAAGCAGTTTTTGCTTTCATTGATTGGATAGCTTGATCGGATAGATCAGCAGGATATGCTTGTGTAGCATTGCCGAGACCAAATTCTTCATCAAATTTATGGTTATGATAAACAAATAGTTGAAATGCTTGCGGATCCCATATTATTTGCTTAGCGATTTTCTTAGATTTTCTATATCTGAATTGATTATTGAATTGATAGGATGATAGATCTTTTAGAACGGTTTGTTGAAAGGTTTCTATTATTTTTCCTAGGATAATTTTTTCAACGGTATTGTGTTGAGTTTCTGGTAATGCTCTATGATTTTCATCCAGTTTATACCTTTTTACTGACCCAAGTGCAGGGGGCGTGCATAACATCTCCAAAGGTAATACAAAACGCATTAAACTTGTTAGCGGTTGAATAATTCTTCCGGTGTTTGCATTAAATAAAAAAGCCTTTTTAAATTGATTGGCTGGGATAAATGTCCCTCTAAAGCGATGCAAACCTAAATAGAAACCATAGATAGTTTTTTCTGGAAAAATTAAACTAAGGTTATCTTGTATACTGCCACGCCAGCCAATATCAACCACACCTACCGATGTATCATTAAAAAAGGTATTTTGCTTAAGATAGGTTGTTAATAATTCTTTTTTAGCAGCAATTGCTTGCTTAATAATAAAATTTACATTAACGTTTTTTAAATAGTGCTTAAAAATTGGATTAATTGCGATATTAGGGATTTTGCTTGAAAAATTTCCAGCATATTCCTGTTGGTATATTTGCTGCAAACATTCATCTTCGATATCCAATGATTTAAAGAATGCTTGCGGTGATTGATCTGGGTAAACGTTCCATAAGCGTTGAAATGGATTGTCATCATCCATGTCAACCGACGCTAAAAAAGTTGTCATTCGGCTGACTGAAAGCAGATGGCACTCGATTTCTGCGTAAAGATTAAAGCGTATTTGAAATGCCTTTACTAATTTTATAAAAAAAGCGCCTTCCCGAGTAAAAAAATATAATTTTTTTAAATTTTGTTGCTGACAATGATAAAGCAGCCACAAAGCAAATTCATGGAATAAAAAACCCCATTTTTTAGCATAAAATTCGGTGTCGGCACTAAGTTTATTATTATTTACATTTATTTTTTGCACGTTTTATACCTTATTTAGTTTTTTATTCCAGGCAATTTCCGAAAGAATAATTTCTTTATAAGGATCTTGGAATGAAGATTTCCAAGCTAACGATTTTATCAATGTATTATCAGCTACTGAATAAGGAATATCACCGACTCTACGATTTCCTATCGTGTAATTTAAGGGGAAATCGGATAGAGAGTTGATACGTTGAATTAATTCAAGTATGGATAAACCTCTACCATAACCCACGTTGAGGGTTAAATTTTTTTGTTGTGCCAATGAATTGAAGCGATTAACAGCCATCATATGGGCATGAGCGATATCCATAACATGAATATAATCTCTTATACAAGTTCCATCTGGCGTATCAAAATCATTACCATTGACAGTAACTGACAATCTATTTGCAGCGATATTACGACAAATGAGTGGAATGAGTGCACCCGATGTTCGATTATAATTACCGACTCTTAATGACTGATCATGTCCAGCAACATTAAAATAGCGTAATATAGTAAGTTGGATAGCAAATTTCTCGGCTAAATGACTTAATGCTAATTCGGTGATATATTTGGATTTACCATACGGATTTATGGGATTAAGTTCTTGATTTTCACTGACAGTAGGCTTATTTGTTGTTCCGTACACAGCGGCAGTGGAAGAAAAAATAAAATGCTTAACAGCATGTTGGCCACAAATTTTTATTAAATTAATTGAATTTAATATATTTTCCTCGTAATAAAGATTGGGATGCTGCAAAGATTCTTCCACTGAGGTTTTTGCAGCGAGATGCATGACAATGTCGACTGAATGCCGATCAAATACATCTTCTAAAAAGCTATTATCTGCAATATCACCTATCTCATAAATAACCCCCTCTAACCTATTATTGCGATGACCGGTCGACAGATTATCGATAACAATAATGTTATCAAATCCTTGTTTTTTAAGAAGTAACGTAATATGACTGCCGATATAACCACAACCACCGGTAATTAAAATAGTTTTATTCATACTTTTTTCCAAGCAAGAGCTTCTTCATTTTTTGTTTGAAGCGAGGAAAAAGATAGAGAAAATAGAGACCAAGATTGTAGAAGTTTACTAAAAAAGGGATGCGGGCAGCAGCAATACTGCCATAACGCCAAGGAGATTTTTGCATTTTTCTTAATAAAGTAAGGGGCCTAAAAATATCAGTAATCGTTGTAAGGCTTAGCAAGGGAGTTGCTGAACGAGAGGTCCAATTATAATCGAATTGATAATTGTGTAAGGTCTTTAAATTCATCATCTTAGGATTATAAACAAATTTCAGAAATCTTCTTGTAGTGTAATCCTTAAGCGTGTCAAGTGACAAACAAGCAATGTTAAATAAGCCGCTAAATTCATTGGTATCGCTGAGTAAGTGGTTGGACATACGTTCTTGGAAAAGATAATTAAAAGGAATTTCTTTCTGGATATCTTCTCTAATTGAAAATACTGGGATTAAATTGCCTTCTTCATTTTCTTCGTACCCAAGTGTTGTACCAATCCTATCGCAACCACATACACTCTCTAAAAAGGGGGTAACACCATTTAGTTTCAAAGTTTGATAATCGTTTTGATAGGATAGAATATAACCTGGGAAAAAAGTCGAGTGTTCATGGCTAAGAACATTTTGTTTAGGGATTAAATTGTTTGTTCCAAAATAAAATCCAAATAATTCTGTTTTAGGATAATCTTTTAACAAATGACTGATATTTTTTTGGATAGTTCCTCCCCAGCCTATATCGACTAAGCCGATTTTTCCTTCAGATAGTACCCCTTGCTCAGAAAGATAGCGTTGTAGATAATATTTATTATTGCTTAATAAATGATGGGTTTCTATTCCAAAATGGGTAGTGTTATAAAGGTGGATAAATGTTTTTTCATCGATATTATTTAAATAGGGTTCAACAAGTTTGATACTTTCTTTTGATAAATCTTTTAATGACAGGCCAAAGGTATATAAAAAATTTAAAATAGAGAGATGTCCAGTTGCATAAAGGGTAAGTTCAACCAAAGTATTAATGTTTTGATTATTATAGATAGCATAAGCACTTGTGAGTCTACTGATATAAATAACTTTAAAGCTAAGCGTTTTTTTTAAATCTTGGAAGAGCAGTACCTTATTTAAAATTTCTGAAAAAATTTTTTCAAGTAATAAACCTTCTCGAGCTAAGAAAAAAATCTTTTTTACACCTAAAGAATGCATATCTAACAAAGCTTGATAGGCAAATACCGAAAGTACGGGTGTTAGAAAATGACTGATTTCTTGATAATTATCAAAAAAATAAGTTTTCTTCGGAATATAATGCATTAAAAAATTTTCTGCAGTTTTTTGATGATAATTTTTAGGGTCTAAGCAATTACTTAGTTTTTTATATTGTTTAAGTACCCTTTTGTTATAATAATAAAGCGATTTTATGCCTAGTTTTTCTGGGGAAATAACGTCTGAAAATAGATTGTCACCAATATGGAGTAGCTTTTTAGTCTCAATTTTCAAATCCTTTAAAATAAAATGAAATAAACGACCTGAGCCTTTAGTTATTTTTTCAGTGGAAGAAACATAAAATTTATCAATGTAGGAAGCGATACCAAAATATTCTGCAATTTCTTTAAGGTGTTCTTCGCATAAATACATGTCGGAGCTGATAATAATTTTTTTTCCTTTCTCTTTTAATTTCTCCAATATTGTCGTTATTTCTTTAGATAGATAAAGATGGTTTATTTCATTTTTTATTTCATAAGCAATAATCTCACCCATTAAAAAAGTCGATTTGCTTGTTAATATTTTAGACAAAGTTTGTTCAATAATGGCAAAAATATCAGTTTCTCTATCTTTACCGTTCTGTTCAAAACTTTTATCCCGTAATTGTTTTTCTGTGCTATTTCTTATTGAATTGAAATCTTCTGCATTAAGAGAATAACCTAATTCTCTAAGCTTAAGGGAGGCAAACTCAGCAGTTTTAATTGTGACAGCGTCGGGTGGTGAAATAATTCGATGGACAATAGTGTCAAAGAAATCAAATGAAATAATATCGTACCCTTCACAGTAATATAAAATTTCATTAAGTGAGGTGATTTTGACTTTGAAATTAAAGGTTTTATTCTGTGAAGCAATTTGTATTTTTTTTGCTAAAAAATAGATTTTTTTTAATGTTTTATAAAGTAAAGGTGTTTTACTTTTAATGAACTTAGCCGTTAATTGGATGAATTCTATTTTTTTTATTAACTCTAATTTGTTGGCTAAAAATAAGCTCAACATAGAGTGATATACGATTAAATTAGAAGTATTTAAATTCTTCATTGTCAAGCAGTGTAATTTTTTTTATAATAAGCTTGTAGGAGGAGAAATAATCGAATTTAGTTTTAAGACATCTGCTAAAATCCTGTAACCCTTCCATTTAGTTGTGTTTTTATTGTTGTTAATAAAGCTCCAACACCTCTACTACTATATTAGTTCTGGTGGCTATGGGTGGGCTCGAACCACCGACACCAGCATTATGAATGCTGTGCTCTAACCAACTGAGCTACATAGCCTAAACTTTTTAAATCCAACTGATTTAGCGGTGTTAACTTCTATGTTACCATTCTGCCTTAAAAGCGGAGAAAAAAGCCTTACTTTTTTAGCTTTTCCTACTTCTCATCAGGGCTACCTAATCGATATTTTTTAATATAGCTAAAGGTGGCCTATTGTGCTAAAGCAACGTTGAATCGTCAAGCTCTAAAGTAAGAAAAGCTTAATTTTTATCTTTCAAGTAATAACGTTGAGTTAAGTCTAGGGCGGTTAAGATACTTTTCATCGGTAATGCCTCATTAGGCAATAGCTTAGCTTGGAGATTTTGGGTTTGGTAATAGCCAGATGGGAAAATGGTGATGATTTTTTTATCGTTTACTAGTCCTAAACTAGTGTAGCTATGCATTAATAAAAAGGGCGGGACTTTTTCATTAAACAAGGACTGACCAATGCTATAGTCAGTTAAAGGATTTTGTAAGCCAAAGATTCGCATGAGCAAGGTAGGTATTATGTCGTAATGACTCGTCATATGTTTAATTAGCAGAGGCTTTTGGCCAGGCCAATGAATAATCAAGGGAATTTGGGTTTGATAGCGAGTAAAATTACTGGCATGTCCCCAATAACCTTGATGGTTATCATTAAACTCATTGCCATGATCGGCAGAAATAAGGACTAAGGTATTATCTAATAAATGTCTTTTTTTTAGTAATTCGAGATCTTCTCCCACTAATTTATCGATGTAGTATAAGGCGTTTTTGTATCGATTAAACGTAGGGATGGGGTCAGTATGGCTGGTATAGGTTAGTCGATCACAGACGGCTATGCTGGGCTGAAAAATAAAGGTTGGGCTATTGCCAAGACAGAAGCTATGTGCAGCATCATAAAAAACAAAGCTAAAAAAAGGCGCAGGAGTTTTTATGATGAATTGCTTAAATTCTATAGTTATCTGTTTGTCTCTATCGTAAGGGGTATATCCAATCGTTGAGGTTTTTAAATCTCTTACTCGCACAAATATGTTCTGGTTAAAAGGGGGAGCGAGTAATGAAGCGCTAGTGAAAATACCCATATGATAATTCTCAGCGAGCAGCTTATCTATAAATAAAGGACTTGTATGTTGATTAATAGTTGCTGCCCAATAGGTGGCAGGTAAACTGTAAAGTAAAGAAAATAGGCCAGGCTGCGTTCCATTACCGCCACTGAAATGTTGTTGAAATTGCCAGCTTTGTTGTGCAAACCGATAAATATTGGGTGTATTAACAGGATTCATCATATCAAACCGCCAGCTATCAATTAATATAAAAACGATATTAATTGGTTTTTTATAGGGTTTGTAAACTAAAGGATGTAGAGGGTAGTCAAGCTTTTGATTAGCATGATTAATTTCTACGAAATCGGAACGATAAAGACTCTCTAAATGTGAAAGGGCTTGTTGGCCCGGTAATAATTTGGCTAAAACTTCATAATAGAGGGGTATCGCATAAGCTTGCTGGTTAAGTGCTAATGCCGTAGAACTTTTAATTAGTATGGCTAGCATATAATAAGAAAATAACAGGCAAGCTAGAATTGTAACAAGATAATGTAAGCTATATTTTTTATGGCGTAATTTCTTCCATAAAGTTAAAGCTAAAATTATTTCTACAACCAATAAAAGTCCAGATAAGACACCTATCGATAACCATTCTAGCCAGGAAAGATCAAAAACCTCATTAGCTTCCCCGCTTGTTAATAATTTCCAAATGACGCCATTTAAGTGAAAGTGATATTGGCCAAATACAAACGTATCGATACTCAGTAAGTAAGCAAATAGGAAGCCTATAACAACCGAAGCAGTGAGTATAAGTTTTTTTTTAGGGCAAAGAATGACAAAAAAAATGGGGATGATGGCTGCAACACAAGCAAATAGACCCATTTGACCAAAGAATGCACTAAACAAAAACAAACATGCCAATAATTGATTAGCTAGGGAGGAAACCGATAAATGAAAGGGGAGAATAATGGCAAGATAATGCAAGCCAATTCCCCACAATAATATGGCATTTCCAATGAAAAACCAAAATATCCAATTAAAATAGATTTTTTTTGTTGTTAAGGACATTTTTTATTGTTGTTATTTTTTTTTATAATTGCACGAGAGGTTTTATTTACAGGTCTTTTGATCTAGCAAAGGTCGCATTGTTTTATCTTTTTACGTAAAGTACCGCGACTGATACCTAACATTTTCGCTGCTTTGGTTTGGTTGCCGCGAGTTTGACGCAACACCACTTCTAGCATAGGAGATTCAACCTCGGCTAAAACAAGACCGTAAAGATTAGAGGGTGAGTTCCCATCTAATTGCGAAAAGTAATTTTCTAAAGCCTGTTCAACATAAGTTTTTAGCGGCTGTTGAGGTGCATCAGCGCTTGCAACCATAGGAAGAACAGGAAGTTGATCGAGTGCATTTTGCATATACAATATCCTTTGAGACTTGAACTAGGTCAGAGGAGTTTCCATGATATAGTAGCTAGGAGGTTGCGACAAGCATCTTTTGGCGGATTTTTTGAATTTCTTAGCTTCCGAGTAGGCTGAGGTCAAATTTTTCTTAAATGTTTAGTAGAATAATGTAGAAAAATCGTATTTTATTTCAATTATTCTGCGAAATAGTGATACATCCTAGAAAAAATGCTTAAAAAGGTCTATTAAATAGATAAGGTTTGATTCTCATATCTCTCTATCTTAAAGGAAGATATATTTTGTTATATTTTATTAAATTTTTAAAAATTTTGGTAATTAGCTTGAGCTTGGGGGCAGGAATATTACCTGCTTCTGCTACGCAACAGGCTTTACCTGTGGATCAAGTTTTTCAGGTCTCAGTGCAGCGTTTAAATAATAAAACGCTAACCGCACGTTGGACTATTAAGCCTGGTTATTATCTTTATCGGGATAAAATACACTTCGAAAGTACGCCAATACACATAAATTCAGTCGTTTTTCCTAAAGGCATCATTAAACATAATCAATTTATTGGAAAATACGAAGTCTACCAAGGACATGTCGTTACGTTATTAAAATTTATTAATCCTTTGCCTGATCAAAACCTAGATTTCGAAATTCATTATCAAGGTTGTGCTATAGCCGGTTTTTGTTATCCTCCGGTGATTAAACATATCACCTTAACTCATTCTGGGATGTTTGTTAGCGACATTAATTCCACGAACAACAAACAGAGTTCCTTGTCAACCAACAATCAAGTTCAAAAAACAACGATAAAAACTGCCAGTGAGCAAAGTAAAATTTTAAGTTTGTTAGCTGGCCATAATATTTTTTGGACGCTGATTAGTTTTTTTGGCTTTGGATTATTATTATCATTGACTCCTTGTGTTTTGCCATTGATTCCAGTGCTATCAGCTATCATTTTAGGCCAAAAGCAATTGACAACAGTCAAAGCGTTTAGTTTATCGGTAACCTACGTTCTGGCTATGGCATTGACTTATGCAGTAGCGGGTGTTTTTGCTGGGCTTGCAGGGAGTTATTTACAGGCGTTTTTACAGAGTCCGTGGGTCATTATCATAGTTTGTGCATTGTTTGTTGGTTTGGCATTTTCTTTATTTGGTTTCTATGAGCTACGTTTGCCAGCAAGTTGGCATGAAAAGTTGATTCATATTACCAATCGTCAACAAGGGGGCAATTATTTAGGAGTGGCCTTGATGGGTTGTTTGTCGACCTTAGTTATTTCTCCTTGCGTTACTGCACCTTTAGTTGGGGTGTTAACCTACATTGGAAATACGGGTAATGCCCTATTAGGCGGTTTAGCATTATTTGTTTTAGGTTTAGGCTCAGGCATCCCTTTGCTGATTATTGGGACTTCAGCAGGTAAATGGTTGCCTAAATCAGGCCCATGGATGAATACTGTTAAAATTATCTTAGGGATATTAATGTTGGTGATGGCGGTTTGGTTATTAGCTCGTATCCTCCCGACTAACTCTCGACCCTATCGGCTTCTTCATCCCAATCAAGTCATCAGTTCAGAAACAAGCAACTTTCAGACAATTAAAAATATTTCTGATTTAAATTTAGTTTTAGAACAAGCAAAACAGCAGAATAAACCTGTTCTACTCGATTTTTATGCCAACTGGTGTTTATCTTGTAAAGAAATGGAACGCGTAGTCTTTACGGCGCCACAAGTTAAATCCTTAATGTCATATTTCATTTTGTTAAGAGCGGATGTTACCGCCAATGATGACAAGGATAAGGCTTTAGAGCATCAATTCCATGTGATTGCACCGCCCACCTTTTTATTTTTTGCGCCGAATGGGCAAGAATTAACGGATGCTAGAATTGTGGGACAAGAAGAAAGTCAAACCTTTGCTAGCCATTTGCAGCAGATTTTAGCGACAAAATATATGTACTCGAGTTGATTAGTGAGAGCTAAAACAAAATTTGCTTTAAAATTTTTACTTACGGATCATTTGTAAAAAGTTTTTTTTAGGAAGTTGTATTAAGATTACGCCGAATAAAATAGCAATAACACCTAAACCTTCAGTCCATTGCGGGCGGTTGTGAAAAAAAATAAAATCCCAAAATATAGCCATAATAGGAACTACATACATCACTGCACTCGCGCGTACCGCATCCCATTCACGAATTAAATGATAATAAATAATCCAAGCAATCGCTGTCGAAAATAAGCCCATGTAAATACTTGCTACCCAAATAATAGGGGTATGCAATAATATAGTGCTACTTGGCCATTTTTCGAATAATAATGACGCTAACGCCAAAAAGACTAGACTGGCCCAATGTTGATGATAGATATTGGCATAAAAATCTAATTTGGTTTGACCTGATAGCATGCGTTGATTGAGTAAATTACCAATGGCATAACTGACAGCCATTAGTAATACCGAAGCGGTGCCTATTAAGGCAGAGTGGGCAGTATTAAAGTTCAGTAAGGGCCAAAAAATAATAAAAATACCCAATAAACCTATGAATAAACCAATGCATTTTAAAAATGAAAAATTTCTAGTATTTGGAGAAATTAAACTAAATATTAATGTCCAAATGGGAACAGTTCCGTTTAAAATTCCAGTTAAACCTGGAGTTATAAATTGTTCACCATAAAATAAGAAAAAGAAAGGCAGTCCTTGGGAAAAAAGACCCATGATCCAAATACGCCAACGCAGATGAAAGGGAGTAGCCACACTCTTTTTTAAAAAGCCAAAAATCAATGTTAAGAATACTAACGCTAAGCCAACCCGAAGCATTGCAGCAAAAAAAGGAGGGACATAGATTACGGCGGCTTTAATGGCAACGAAAGAACCACTCCAAAAAACAGCAAGTAACAAAAACCAACAAAAATTTATATTCTTATTCATTATTAAAATTAACCATTAGATTAGGTTAGATCGACTGTTAGTGCGTCTAATTTTTGCAAACCGCGAGGTAATTTATGCCCGCGTTGTCCTCTTTTTCCAATATAATTGGCCAAATCTGAATTTTTCAAAGTAAGTTGTTTTTTTCCAGATATTAGCAACAATTTACTGTTTTTCGTTGGTAAAATCGTGATTTTACTTATAAATTCTTCGCGAAGCGCAAGTTTTTTAGGAGGAATTTGTATCATTTTATTGCCTTTACCGCGCGCCAATAAAGGTAATTCTTGTGCAGCTATAATTAATAAATAGCCAGTATTAGTGGCTAGGGCAATATAGCTGGTAGCTATGTCGTCAACCATTAATAGGGGTAATACATGGGCGTGAGGTGGTAATTTTAACAAGGCCTTACCATTCCGATTTTTAGAATATAGTTCGGATAATTGGGTTATAAATCCATAACCCGCATCTGCACTGACTAATATAGATTGCTCGGGGTCTCCAGATATCATTCCTTCAAAATAAGCGCCTGATGGAGGATTAAATCGGCTGGTTAAAGGCTCTCCGGAACTACGTACAGAAGGAAGGGTGTGTATCGGTGTTGAATAACTACGTCCTGTTGAGTCAATGAAGGCAAGCAATTGATTACTACGGCCCAATAGAGTCGCTTTTAAAGAGTCCCCGGCTTTAAAGGTTAAACCAGTAACATCAAAATCATGACCTTTTGCAGCGCGGATCCAACCTCGAGTCGATAAGATGACTGTCATGGGTTCAGAAGGAATTATCTCAGTTTTTTGCATTGCTTGTGCAGCGCTGCGTTCAACTAATGGGGATTTGCGGCGGTCGCCATATTGCTTCGCATCTTCTTGTAATTCTGCTCGGATAAGCCGTTTTAATTGTGCTTTAGAAGATAATATTTTTTGGATTTTATCGCGTTCTTTGCTTAAATTTTCTTGTTCTGTTTGTAATTTAATTTCTTCTAGTTTGGCCAATTGTCGTAAACGAATTTCTAAAATGGCGTCAGCTTGAATGTCAGTTAATTTAAAGCGCTGCATCAGTCGAATTTTTGGATCGTCATATTCGCGGATAATTTTTATTACTGCGTCAATATGTAAATAAACTATTAAAAAACCTTCTAAAAGATGGAGTCGATGTAAAATTTTATTTAAATGAAATTCTAAACGTTTTTTTACGGTTGATTGTCGATACTCTAGCCATTCTTGTAAAATGACGAGTAGATTTTTTACTTTAGGTCGTCCATCGAGACCTATCATATTAAGGTTAATGCGATAGCTACGCTCTAAATCGGTGGTTGCAAATAAATGTGTCATTAGACT
Organism: Pseudomonadota bacterium; assembly: GCA_039805785.1. Taxonomy (GTDB): domain Bacteria; phylum Pseudomonadota; class Gammaproteobacteria; order Diplorickettsiales; family Diplorickettsiaceae; genus Aquirickettsiella. The sequence continues at coordinate 12,216 of JBDLTN010000008.1, forward strand.
TTCAGTATCAACCCGATTCGAGCGCGGTACAATGACCAGCCGGGTTGGATTTTCATGATCCGATTCATCGCGTAAATCTTCTACTAATGGTAATTTCTTATCACGAATTTGTTCTGCAATCTGTTCAATAATTTTGGCACCAGAAACTTGATAAGGAAGATCGGTAATGACAATTTGGTTTTTTTCTTCGGTGTAAACAGCCCGAGCACGAATGACGCCTTGGCCTTGTTGATAAATATTACAAATCTCTGCGCGAGCAGTGATTATTTCAGCCGCAGAAGGAAAATCCGGTCCAAGCACCACTTCACAAATTTCAGTTAAGGAAGTGTCGGGTTCGTCTAGTAAAAGGACACAGGCATTGACTATCTCGTTCAGATTATGTGATGGGATATCCGTGGCCATCCCGACTGCAATACCCGATCCACCATTTAATAAGATATTAGGTAAACGTGCAGGTAGTAATTTTGGCTCTTCTAAAGTGGCATCAAAGTTGGGGAGCCAATCCACTGTACCGTCAGAGAGTTCAGTGAGTAAGGCTTGTGCATAACGCGTTAAACGAGATTCTGTGTAACGCATGGCTGCAAACGATTTAGGATCATCTTGTGATCCCCAATTCCCCTGGCCATCAATGAGTGGATAACGATAGGAAAAATCTTGAGCCATTAATACCATGGCCTCATAACAGGCATTGTCGCTATGAGGATGAAATTTACCTAAAACGTCACCCACCGTACGTGCTGATTTTTTATATTTTGCAAGTGCGGTTAAACCTAATTCAGACATGGCATAAATGATTCTTCGTTGTACGGGCTTTAAACCGTCACCAATATGGGGTAAGGCTCGGTCAAGAATGACGGACATGGAATAATCAAGATAGGCTTTTTCTGTAAAAAGACGCAATGCTTGATGTTCAATCGTTGAATGTTCGGAAGAAGATTTACTTTTGGCCATTACTTTATAGCCTCTTAAAAAAAGAACCCTAGAGTATTGTTGCCTTTTTTAAAAGGTCGATATTGGGCGGGTATGTGTTAAGAACAGCTTGTGAGCAGTATAAGATGATCATAATATTTTACAATATAATTTTATAAAAAATTTTCAAGGTTTGTTCCTAAACGTAAAAATTAAAACTCATAACCCAACGTGATTAGATGCTTTACATCAATGCCTTGATTGGGGGGGAATAGGCTGGCATTAGAATAGTGTAGGTAGTGATAACTCAATGATATTGCCATTGCAGTGTTTTTCCATCGTAAACCTAAGCCCATTAAATCTTGAAAAGCAAATTGACCCCCCAAATTTCGATGGCCTAAGTGATTATTAGAAAGCCAACTCGCTCCAATTCCTAGTTCCAGAAAGGGTTGTGCCAATAATAAGCAAGCTTCACGGCTCTGTAAGCGTAGGAGTGGCGACAGGGCCAAAATGTTAATAGAACGAGGTTGACTAGACAGCGGGGGGGTAGTATGCCAATGGGCATAGCTGATATCCCAGTAACCTGTTAAATTTAAAGGGGATTTAGGGAAACCGATCCAGGGCCAAAATTGTTGAATTGCGAGGCGATATCCCTTTAAATTGTCAGGTTCTCCTGTTCCATAGGAGAGTTGTATTCCATGGGTGGTGGTGGCATTAGTGTTTGCAGGAATCCAACTAATAAATAGGAAGCTTACAAATAAATAAAACAGACAATTTTTTTTAACGACTAGAATTTTCAATTCAACGCTCCATGTTGCGTTCATTTTGTTGGTGATAATGATCTTAGCTTATAGGCTTTTATATAAACAACAAGTATGCTAGATATTAATATTTGTACTGGAATAACTTACATTTTTCCTATAAAAATTAGCTTTTTAGAATAGCTTCTCTGCCAAAAATTTCGTTTTATAATTTGTTCTGTTATAATGCCGACCTCATTCTATTCAAGGGATATAAAAATTATTATGCAGCAAGATATCCATCCAGCCTATAGCATAGTTACTGTTACTTGTAGTTGTGGTAATAGTTTCGAAACCCGATCTACCTTAGGCGAGCCAAATCTTCATGTAGAAGTATGCTCAAAATGCCATCCTTTCTACACGGGTACGCAAAAAATTGTTGATAGCAGTGGTCGCGTTGATAAATTTAAACAAAAATATCGTAAAGGTCCTCATAAGGGCACTGAAAAGTCTGACCCGGCAAAAATTGCTTAGTTTAATCCAACTTGGTTTGGTCTGCTTAAAAATTAGCTTTAATTTTTAATTCGTAGGCCTAATACTCATTTATTATATTTTTCTGGGGGGTATGATTTTATGCCGAGAAAACGTATTGACCTTTTTCCCTGGTTAGTATGTGGCTTAGGGGCTTTTTTTTACTGTTATGAATATTTTTTGCGGATCTTGCCTAGTGTGATGACGGAAGATTTACTAAAAATGTTCAATATCAGCGGGGTAGCGTTTGGAAATTTAGTCGCTTTCTATTACTACGCTTATACACCGATGCAATTACCCGTAGGCATGATGATGGATAGGTTTGGCCCCCGCAAACTACTGGCTTTTGCCTGTTTAATTTGTGCTATAGGAACCTATTTATTTGCCCATCATTACCTGTCCACCGCACAAGTAGGTCGTTTCTTAGTTGGATTTGGCTCTGCATTTGCTTTTGTAGGGGTTTTAAAACTGGCTGCGATATGGTTTCCGCCTTCGCGTTTTGCATTTATTGCCGGTATGGCAACCTCTCTGGGAATGATAGGTGCAATGACGGGTGATATTATTTTATCTAAACTCGTATTTTCTTTAGGGTCTAATGTGACGCTCTATATTGCGGCAACGGTAGGTTTACTATTAACCGTGTGCTTATGGTATATCATCCCCGAAAGCAATGGGATGAAAAGCACAGAGGAATCTGCTACCTCAGCACTCACCTATTCGGCTTTTTTCCAAGCGGTACTTAAGTTGTGTAGAAATCCACAAATGTGGTTGGTGGGAGCCATAGGGAGTCTTTTATATTTATCTTTGTCAGCTTTTGCTGAAGTCTGGGGAATTCCTTATTTGATACGAACCTATGGATTGTCTAATTCAACAGCAGCACTTAATATTTCATTTATTTTTTTAGGCTGGGCTATTGGTAGTCCCTTAGTCGGTTGGATCTCTGACAAAATAGGGAATCGACGTCACCCCATTATTATTGGTGCTTTACTGGGTGCCGCTTTGTTTACGCTTTTAATTTACTTTCCGTTTATTTCAAGCCATTTCCTTGGTGTTTTACTATTTGCTTTTGGGCTCTGTAGCTCTGCGCAAATTATTGTTTTTCCTATTGCAAGAGAGCTCAATGTTCAAGGTCTTGCGGGTACAGCGATTGCAGTGACTAATTTGTTAGTGATGTTCGGAGGTGCTTTATCTGAGCCTCTCATCGGTAAAGCCTTAGATGTATTAACAGGTACGCATATTAGAGGAAATCTCATGGCATTTTCGACAGAAAGCTTTCAGTATGCATTAACTGTTATTCCAGTCGCATTCGTTATTGCTGCAATATTAGCAGTTTTTGTTAAAGAAACACGCGGCGTTGTGGTTGATGATGCTTCATTGGAAGTCAAAAGACCTTTACCTCAAGCAATTCACTAAGGCATTTTTTAATTGGATTAATGCTTTTTCTAGACTGATATTATCAATCGCATAGGAAAGGCGTAAATAGCCAGGTGCACCAAAGGCTGATCCAGGAACGGTGGCGATATTCGCTTTATTGAGTAAGTAGTCGGCCAACTCATAATCGGAAGCAAATGGACGGTTGCTTCCAATAAAGGCATGAAACGAAGGAAAACTATAAAAAGCTCCCTGTGCGGGTAAACAATGTACACCAGAAATTTGCTGGAGTCCCTCTAAAAGTAAGGTATGACGCTGATAATAAATCTTATTCATATCCTGTACGCAATCTTGATTCCCGGTTAAGGCAGCAATCGCAGCAAATTGCGCAATAGAGTTAGGGTTGGATGTGCTTTGTGATTGTATATTGGCCATGGCGCGGATGACTTCTTTAGGTCCGGCGGCATAGCCAATACGCCAGCCAGTCATTGCATAAGCTTTCGAGCAGCCATTTAAAACCAGTGTTCTCGCATACAATTCAGGGCAAACATTGAGAATGTTTTTGAATGGCCCATTTCCCCAATAAATATGTTCATAAATGTCATCGGTTAGAATAAAGACAGAGGGATGACGTAATAAAATTTTGGCTAATTCTTTGAGTTCGGTTTCTGTATAAACCATACCCGTGGGATTAGAGGGGCTATTAATGATAAACAGACGAGTTTTCTCATTTATGGCGGCTTCCAATTGTTTAGGCGTAATTTTTAGACAGGACTCAAGTGAACTTGAAATAAAAACAGGTTTTGCTTCTGCTAATAAAGCCATATCGGGATAAGAAACCCAATAAGGAGCAGGAATAATAACTTCATCTCCCGGATTTAATAAAGATTGCATTAAATTATAAATAGATTGTTTAGCGCCGCTAGAAATGATCACTTGATCTAATGAATAATTTAGTTGGTTTTCCTGTTTAAACTTATCGATTACGGCTTGTTTTAAGCGCGTGATGCCGTCTACGGCGGTGTATTTGGTGTAACCTTCATCTAAAGCTAGGCGTGCCGCTTGTTTAATAAATTCTGGAGTATCGAAATCCGGCTCACCCACTGTTAGATTAATAATAGGTTTACCTGTAGCTTTAAGTCGATTGGCTGCTGCAGAAAGACTTAATGTAGGTGATGGTTTAATTTGTGAAACGCGATGCGATAGATTTATTTTCATAGATTAGGCCTACTTAAGCTAAACTGATGCTGAGGGTCTTTATTATCAGTGAGAGATTAATAATAAAGCAAGTCCGCTGCTGAATACGCTAACAGCAATGTGAGCGCCGTTCAATCTACAAATATTTACTCACTGCCATTGGATTTTGACACAATGCCTAAAACTTTAGAATTAATTTCAAATTTTAAACCCGCAGGTGATCAACCCATTGCGATCAAAGCCTTGATTCAAGGTTTGAAAGCAGGTTTAGCTTACCAAACATTGTTAGGCGTCACAGGTTCGGGAAAGACATTTAGCATTGCTCATGTTATCCAAAAAATTCAGCGACCCGTTCTGATTTTGGCGCCTAATAAAACCTTGGCAGCGCAGTTGTATGGTGAGATGCGTAGTTTTTTTCCGCATAATGCGGTGGAATATTTTGTTTCGTATTATGATTATTATCAACCCGAAGCTTATGTTCCAACCACCGATACCTATATAGAAAAGGATGCCGCCATTAATGAGCATATCGAACAAATGCGTTTATCGGCTACTAAATCTCTATTAGAACGTCGCGATGTGGTGATTGTTGCAACGGTATCCGCTATCTATGGTTTAGGTGATCCAAATACTTACATCGATATGATGTTACATGTGCGTCGAGGCGATCAAATTGATCAGCGTTTTATTTTAAGACGTTTAGCCGAACTGCAGTATACTCGTAATGATACTGACTTTCGACGTGCCACTTACCGCGTGCGCGGCGATGTGATAGATGTTTATCCTGCAGAGTCCGCAGAAGAAGCAGTACGTATTGAATTACTGGATGATACCATTGAGCAGCTTAGTTATTTCGATCCGTTAACGGGCGAATTATTGAGACGTGTACCGCGTCTAACCATCTACCCAAAAACCCATTATGTGACGCCACGGGATAAAATCTTAAATTCCGTTGAATTGATTAAGACTGAATTAAAAGAACGATTGGCACAATTACAAACAGCTAATAAATTAGTAGAATTGCAACGCTTAGAGCAGCGAACTCGCTTTGATATCGAGATGCTATTGGAACTAGGGTATTGTAATGGGATAGAAAATTATTCTCGTTATTTATCGGGTCGCAATGCGGGTCAACCGCCACCTACTTTATTGGATTATTTACCTAAAGATGCCTTGTTGGTGATTGATGAATCTCATGTAACGGTGCCGCAATTGGGCGCTATGTATAAAGGCGATCGTTCTCGAAAAGAAACCTTAGTCGAATATGGATTTCGTTTGCCTTCAGCTTTAGATAATAGACCCTTACAGTTTCAAGAATTTACTGATTTAGCCTTTCAAACTGTTTATGTTTCTGCTACGCCGAGTCATTATGAACTTGAACGTTCCGGAGCCGTGGTTGAGCAAGTTATTAGACCCACTGGTTTAGTTGATCCTTTGCTTGAAGTAAGACCGGTTGCGACACAAGTTGATGATTTACTTTCTGAAATTAATCGCTGTGTAGCAAAAAACGAACGTGTCTTAGTCACTACGTTAACAAAACGTTTATCTGAAGATCTCACAGAATATCTTGCCGAACATGACGTAAAAGTACGTTATCTACATTCAGATATTGATACCGTGGAACGCGTCGAAATCATCCGCGATTTGCGCTTGGGTAAATTTGATGTATTGGTTGGAATTAATTTACTACGCGAAGGACTTGATATGCCTGAGGTTGCACTTGTTGCCATTCTCGATGCGGATAAAGAAGGATTTTTACGTTCAGAACGTTCACTAATCCAAACCATAGGTCGTGCTGCTCGTCACATTGATGGCCGAGCAATTTTGTATGCAGATAGAATCACCGGCTCGATGCAAAAAGCGATAGCTGAAACCGAGAGGCGTCGTGCTAAGCAAATCGCTTTTAATAAAAAGCATCACATTACTCCAAAAGGGATAGCAAAAGCGGTGCATGATATACTCGAAGGAGCGAGATCCGATATTTCCACGGATAAACAGCGTTTGCTTAAAGTAGTTGAAGAACAAGCTTATTATGCGACTTTTTCTCCCGAAGAACTCGCTAAAAAAATTAAGCAATTAGAGCGTGAAATGCTTAATTACGCTAAAAATTTACAGTTTGAAGAAGCCGCTGAAGTACGTGACAAATTAAAAAAACTAAAAGGAAAAATAATAGGAATTGATTAAGCAGTTGCGTCTCTAAATCAACAGTGTTATTTTCTTCCTCCACTAATTTTGATTAAATCTTTTGTAACCTGTAGGCACGTAGCTCAGTGGTAGAGCACCACCTTGACATGGTGGTGGTCGGTGGTTCGATCCCACTCGTGCCTACCAATATATTTTTATAGATATATGCCTGTCATTACTTTACCGGATGCAACACAACGTACCATTCCCAGCGGAAGTACTGCTTTTCAAGTAGCAGAACAAATCGGTCCTGGTTTAGCAAAAGCCGCTATCGCTGCCGAAGTTGATGGACAACTTGTGGATTTATCTTATCCAATTGTTAAGGATATTCGGTTGCGGATATTAACAACACGCGATGCTGAAACTTTAGATATTATTCGTCATTCAACAGCTCATTTGCTGGCACATGCGGTCAAACAATTATTCCCTACCGCGCAAGTGACGATTGGGCCGGTTATCGAAAATGGATTTTATTATGACTTTGCATTATCGAAACCGTTTACACCCGATGATTTATTAAAAATAGAAAAACGGATGCACGAACTTGTGAAACAGGATTTGCCTATCCAACGTTCGACGATGCCGAGGGAAGAAGCCATTAAATTTTTTAGGGATTTGGGAGAAGAATACAAAGCTGAGATTATTACCGCTATTCCACCGGGAGAAGTATTGTCACTCTATCGCGAGGGAGACTTTATTGATCTTTGTCGCGGACCGCATGTACCTAGCACAGGTAAGCTCAAGGTTTTTAAATTAACACATGTTGCAGGGGCTTACTGGCGTGGCGACGCAAAGAATGAAATGTTGCAACGTATCTACGGTACTGCTTGGTTAACGGAGAGTGATTTAAAAGATTATTTATACCGTTTAGAAGAAGCCGAAAAACGCGATCATCGCAAATTAGCCAAACAATTAGATTTATTTCACATCCAAGAAGAAGCGCCTGGCATGGTGTTTTGGCATCCTCATGGTTGGACTTTATATCAAATTATCGAACAATATATTCGTTCGCGCTTGCAAATAGCGGGTTATCAAGAAATACGAACACCACAAATTCTGGCGCGTCAACTTTGGGAGAAATCGGGTCACTGGGATAAATTTTTTAAGGAAATGTTTACCACAGCGACAGAGAATACTGAGTTTGCGATTAAACCAATGAGCTGCCCAGGGCATATTCAAATTTTTAATCAAGGGATTAAAAGTTATCGCGATCTACCCTTACGTTTTGCTGAATTTGGTTCCTGTCACCGTAATGAGCCCTCAGGGGCTTTACATGGTTTAATGCGGGTGCGCGGATTTGTACAAGACGATGCTCATATCTTTTGTACGGAAGATCAGATTCAAGCTGAAGTGGCTGCCTTTATTGATTTGCTATATAGCGTTTATGCCGATTTTGGATTTAATGAAGTCATTCTTAAATTAGCGACTCGTCCTGAAGTGCGAGTGGGCTCAGATGAGAGTTGGGATAAAGCTGAAAAAGCCTTAGCTCAGGCTTTAGATGCGCGTGACGGAGTGATATGGAGTTATTCGCCTGGTGAAGGCGCTTTCTATGGTCCGAAGGTTGAATTTTCTTTAAAAGACTGTTTAGGTCGGGTTTGGCAGTGCGGTACCGTACAAGTCGACTTTTCTATGCCAATGCGTCTAGACGCTGAGTATGTGAGCGAGCAAGGTGAGCGTAAAACTCCGGTTATGCTGCACAGAGCCATTTTAGGTTCAGTCGAGCGTTTTATAGGGATACTCATTGAACATTATGCCGGTCTTTTCCCACTCTGGTTAGCACCTATCCAAGTGGTAATCATGACCATCACCGATAAACAGCGGGATTATGCCAATGAAATAGCCCAGGAATTAGAGGGTTCGGGCCTGAGAGTCAAATTGGACTTGAGAAATGAGAAGATCGGCTTTAAGATCCGCGAACATAGCTTGCAGAAGATACCTTATCAGCTTGTGATAGGGGCTAAGGAAGTCGATACGAAACAAATCACTGTACGTAGACAAACAGGGGATGATTTGGGTAGTATGTCGGTCCATACGTTTTATCAGATGATTCGGCAGGCTATTGTGCCGCATAGTCGAATCGATACGGAGAAATAGTTATTAGTACCGAAAAAGTTATTCAGCATCGACCAGGAGGAGGGTTTCAACCTAGGTCAGGAACCACCAACGCAAAAAAAGTGAGGGTTAACAACGAAATTCGTGTTCCTCAAGTAAGACTCATTGGCCCGGATCGTGAGCAATTAGGTGTGGTTTCTTTAAATGATGCGCTAAGAAAAGCGGAAGAGGCTGATCTTGATTTAGTAGAAATTGCGCCGACAGCAGTTCCTCCTGTTTGTCGGATTATGAATTATGGAAAATATCTCTTTGAATTGAGTAAGCAAAAAACAGCGCAGAAAAAAAAGCAAAAGCGCGTTCAATTGAAAGAAATTAAGTTTCGACCCGTGACAGAAGAAGGGGATTATCAGGTCAAGCTACGCAACCTGATCCGTTTCCTACAGCAAGGCGACAAAGCTAAAATTACAGTACGATTTCGGGGTCGCGAAATCGCCCATTTGCATTTAGGTGCTAAACTTATCGAGCGTTTAGAAAAGGATCTTGCCGCTTATGCAGCAATCGATGATAAACCTAAGATGGAAGGTCGGCAGATGGTGTTAGTGGTTAGCCCAAAAAAAACCAAGTAGCTAAATAATACTCGCAGCAACTGAGTGGTAACACAGGTCAAGTGCGAAGAGTATAATAAATATATAAGTAATAGCGGAGTACACTCTATATGCCAAAATTAAAAAGTCATCGAGGCGCTGCCAAGCGCTTTAAACCTACAGCGAAAGGTTATAAGTGTGCGCAATCACACCATAACCATATCCTTACTAAGAAAGATAGTAAGCGCAAGCGCAATTTGCGTCATACAAATTTAGTTAATCCCAGTGACGTACGTGCAGTTGAACGTATGTTGCAAGGTTCTTAAAAACAACGAAATAATTATAGAGGTTAAAGACGATGCCAAGAGTGAAACGTGGGGTTACTGCAAGAGCCCGACATAAAAAAATTCTAAAAGCTGCGAAGGGTTATAAAGGTGCCAGAAGTCGTGTTGTTCGCGCAGCGAAACAAGCGGTTACTAAGGCCGGGCAGTATGCGTATCGTGATAGAAAGCAAAAGAAACGTGATTTTCGAGCACTGTGGATAGTGCGTATTAACGCCGCAGTACGTGAACACGGCATGATTTATAGCCGCTTTATAGCGGGGCTTAACAAAGCAGAAATTACACTGGATCGTAAAATTTTAGCGGATTTAGCGATTACTGATAAAGCGACATTTGCCCAAATTGTAGAAAAGGCTAAGCAAGCTTTAGCTTAAATTATCTTCCTACTATTCTCACTTTGTTTTTTTTAATGAATAAATTAAAGAACAAAGTGAGGATCTTTCATTATAAATTTTTATTTTTATCTTAACATTTTTTTTGTTAGCATAAAAACTTTAGATATTAATAAGGATATTAGCATGAACAACAACAATAATGGATTATTTCAAAAAGATTATGAATATCCCTTTGTATTAGCTTATTCCAATCACCATGATGTTTTAATCTCTTTTGGTCCAGAAGATGGCATTTTATGGCGTGGCCAAAGCATAATTGACTCTCAAAATCTTTCCAAAATTAGCTTACTGGCTCATTTAAATAATGTTTTTCATTTTGGATTTACCCAATATCTTGAACAAAGTATTTTTGCTGAATTACCTTATATAAAATATCTTAACCCGATGTTCATTTGCGCATCAAGCTCCGATCCTTTTGGTATAGAAAATGAAGAAATTTCAGCGAATAGGTATGGCTATGTTTATATGATTGATTCCACTGTGGAGAATAAGATACACAGTGTTCCTTTGTGTGAAGATAATATATCTAATCCGAATTTTAGTAAGGGGTATTTAGGTGAAATTGTTGAAGGACCAGATTATGTGATTATATCTAAATTCGATGTAAAGCATATATTAGGCGCTATTCCAACCCCTTCCGTCGTTAAACTCTTAGGGATTAATGAAAAAAGTTTTATTAAAAATCCTAAATATAGTGGGTCTTTTTTGGATGAGGATATAAAAAAAATTACCGAAGTAGAAGAGGAAGATTTGCTACGTCTTGTAAAAGATGAGGGCGAGAGGCTTGGTTTACAAGCAGTACTAGGTAATAGACAAGCTAAGCCATCTTTTTTTCACCCTCCTCAAAATGTTAGTTTTCCTTATAAGACGTGTAGCCTAGATAACGCAATTTATCAGAAAATATATAGACCTTCTTCCTAACACACCGTCCAAGATTTTTATTGATATAGGTATAGGGTTGAATGCCAATCTTAGCGTTCCTCAGGGTCTGTAAACTAAGTTGTGTAAATAGTTGTAGAATTACTCATAAAAATAGCTAACTTGAGAAGATTACCTATGACTAAGAAACAAAGTGTATTTAATGAAGATTTGGTAACAGAACTTGCTAAG
>JBDLTN010000009.1:0-22283 GCA_039805785.1 Pseudomonadota bacterium
TTAATTAATTAAAATAAGGTATGTAAATTTATGAGGAATAAAGAAAATTAAGTAACAAATTAGACCGTTTAATTTGTTACTTTTGAAATCTTGGAAGCATTAACCATACTGACTAGCTCACGTATTACTACTGAAAACATCATTAGTTTCAATTCACCCGTACTACGCAAATCTGCTAAGAATTGTTCCCAGCGCTGGATAAAATCTTGATTGTCTGCTTCCCATTGTTCCAAGCAAATTTCATTATTACCTTGTTTATCGATAACACATTGTAAAATAATAACTGTCAAATGCCGTTGTTGAGTATCAAGATCATCCAATAAAATCACTCTCGCTAAGTTGTCCCATAAGGTTTCGATCGTTAGTTTCATAATCTGGGATCGCAACCAAGTAAAACCGAATCTTTCGCCCACCATAAAATAGAGTTCAGCTACATCTTGTAAAGCTAGATTATTTTTCTGAGCAGCATCAATAATGTCGAGTAAAGCATATTCATGATCAACATTCGCAATTCGTTTTGCTATGTCCTCTGAAATGCCTGCTTCGACAAGTCCTTGAATATTTTTTTCCCAATGTTCTCGTTCCTCACCAATAAGTAAATTAGGTAATTTTTTATTTAACGAAATGATAGATTGCTTAAAGCGATCCACCATACCTAAAATATCAGTAAGTTGATCCTTATAATTATAGATAAACCATCGGGTTGCACGTCTTATCAACCGATTAAATTGACGCATAATCGCATAACGAACGACGGGCGCCACATCATCATTTAAATTTTCTGCAATTCCGAGCAGTTCAGAAAAACCAAATACATGATGCGCAATGGCATAAGCACGTGCAATAGAAGCGATATCTGCGCCAATTTCGGTCTTTAAACGAAAGACAAAGGTAATACCCATGTCATTAACCATGGCGTTACTAATCTTAGTCGCAATAATTTCGCGACGTAGACGATGCTGTTGCATAAATTTAGAGAAACGACCACGTAATGGTTTTGGAAAGGCAGACTCTAATACGCGTTTTAAATAATCTTCTTCTAAAGAATGCTTTTCCAATAATTCGGCTTTAACCCACATTTTAGTATAAGCAAGTAATACAGCAATTTCAGGACTGGTTAAGCCTTTACCCATTGCTTTTCTTTCCAATAAGGCTTTTTCATCCGGTAGAAACTCTAAAGCACGATCTAATTTCCCATGCCGTTCTAATTCTTGAATGTAGCGACGGTGAAATTCTAACTCTTGCTGAGCATGCATTGCAGCCAAACTAATGGTACGTGTTTGACAATAATTATCATAAAGGACTAGCTTAGCAATCTCGTCAGTCATTTCTGCTAATAATGCATTTCGTTGATCAAACGTCATTTCACCGGCAGACACCACCGCATTCAATAAAATCTTACAATTAACTTCATGATCGGAGCAATCGACACCAGCCGAGTTATCAATAAAGTCGGTATAAATTAAACCGCCATTTAAAGCATATTCGACACGACCTAATTGGGTTAAACCAAGATTCCCTCCTTCGGCTACAATGCGACAACGCAATTCTTTTGCGTCAATGCGTAAATTGTCGTTAGTTCTATCGCCAACATCTGCATTTCTTTCACTCGATGCTTTAACATAAGTGCCAATACCACCATTCCATAATAAGTCAACGCTGGCTTTTAAAATCGCTCTTATTAATCCATCCGGAGCAATAGAATCTTGACTAATATCTAATAATTTTTTAATTTCATTAGTAAGTACGATAGATTTTTGTGAGCGTAAAAAAATACCGCCGCCTTTAGAAATTAGATCAGCGTTATAATCTTGCCATGTAGAGCGTGGAAGATTAAATAAACGTTTTCGCTCTTGAAAACTTTTTTCTGGTTCTGGGTTAGGATCGATAAATATATGCATATGATTAAATGCGGCAACGAGTCTAATGTGATGCGAGAGCAGCATCCCATTCCCAAAAACATCACCTGACATATCACCAATACCAACAACGGTAAAATCATTTTTATCAGGATTAAAGCCTAATGCTCTGCAATGTCTTCTAACTGATTCCCAAGCTCCTCGAGCAGTAATACCCATTTTTTTATGGTCATATCCGACACTACCCCCAGAAGCAAATGCATCTCCTAACCAAAAGTTATATTCAGCCGCGATGGCATTAGCAATATCTGAAAAGCTTGCTGTACCTTTATCAGCAGCAACGACTAAATAAGGATCTTCTTCATCGTACCGCACTACATTTTCCGGATGTATCACCACATTATTTTGTAAATTATCGGTTAAATCCAATAAGCCCCGCATAAATGTTTGATAACAAAGAATCACTTCATTCATTACTGCTTCGCGATCGGCATTCTCTGGTAATTGCTTACAAACAAAACCACCTTTAGCACCGGCAGGAACTATTACCGCATTTTTTACCTGTTGAGCTTTCATTAAACCTAAGATTTCAGTACGGAAATCTTCTCTGCGATCTGACCATCGGATACCACCACGCGCCACTTTCGCTGCTCTTAAATGCACAGCTTCAACACGCGGAGAATAGACAAAAATTTCATACATAGGTCTTGGCAAGGGTAAATCCATAATTTGACTAGGATTTAATTTAAATGCTAACCAAGCTTTAGGTTTATTTTGCTGATCCGTTTGATAATAATTAGTTCTTAAGGTAGCCTGAATCACTTCAAATAAGTTTCGTAATATGCGATCTTCATCTAAGCTAACAACGGCATCTAACGCAGACTGTAAATTTTTTTCTAGACTAGCGGTCACACTTCCAGATTCATCTTGTCGGCTAGGATCAAAATAGTATTTAAATAATTTAACTAAAATTTTAGCAATACCTGCATTTCGCGATACTACAGTCTCAACATAAACTTGACTAAATGGAACACCAATTTGACGAAGATATTTGGTATAAGCGCGTAATATCGAAACTTCACGCCAGGTTAATTGACCGGCCAATATTAACCGATTAAAACCATCATTTTCGACTTGGCCAGACCATATTTTACAGAAAGCATCTTGAAAGATTTCTTTTACCTGTGAAACATCTACATCGTCAATATGAACGGGTTTTACACCAAAATCATTAATCCAAATACGATGGCCATCGGGCAGAGTAATTTCTTGCGGCCATTCGTCCATAACACGTAAACCCATATTTTCTAGAACAGGTAAGGCATCAGACAAGATAATGGGTTTACCTGCCTGAAATAATTTAAATCTTAATGGCACACCCTTTTCATTGGGAGAAGGGTAAAAATTCATTTCTAAAGGATGTTCAGCAGTAATCCGTTCTAATTGTTCAATATCATGTACGGCTGTGCTTGCAGAAAAACTATCTCGATAGCCGCTAGGAAAAGCATACATATATTTTTGTAATAAGCGCCCACCTTCTTGTTCGCCATAATACTCAATTAAAGCTTGACGCAATTCTTCTTTCCAAGACCGAGCTACTTCAACCAGTTGAGCCTCAATTTTCTTTACATCATAGGTTAACTCTTTCTTAGGATCAGTCCGAATTAAAAAATGAATCCGTGCTAGATTAGAGTCTCCAAATAATGTAGAAAAACCAATTTCAATACCGGAAAATTCACGAACTAATATCTTTTCCATCTGACGTTGCAGATCAGTGTTTAGTTGTTCCTTGGGTAAATAAACTAAACAAGAAATAAAACGTCGGTAATTATCTTGTCTAACGAATAAACGGACGGTTCTTTGTTCTTGGATATGTAGAATCCCTAAAGAAAGTTGCGTTAGCTCGTTGACTGAAGCCTGAAACAAATCATCACGAGGTAAACTTGAAAGAATGTCTAATAATGCTTTTCCAGCGTGGCCTTTTAAAGGTAAATTTGAATTTTGTAAAATTAATTGTATCTTACGTCGGATCAATGGAATGCTACGGGGATCACTATGATAAACTGTAGAAGTATAAAGACCAATAAATCGCCTTTCTCCAATTAATTCCCCTTGTGCATTAAAACGTTTAACACCGATATAATCTGCGTAGACAGATCGGTGTACTCTGGATTTACTATTGGTTTTGGAAATAACCAGCACTTGGGGAGAGAAAGCTAGTCGCCGCGCCTCCGGTGGCAATTCTGTTAAAGGTTTTTCCTCCTTGCTTCGAGTCTCATCCCTTAAAACACCTAATCCTGATTTTTTGACCATACGTAATGTTTTATGATCTTTACTTAAATCATAATCACGGCAACCTAAAAAGGTAAAATGATCATTCAACAACCAATTCAAAAAATCTTTAGATTCTGCAACATCTACAGGATCATAAGGTGGGGAATTTTGTTCCAATTCTTTTAAACAACTTTGCATTCTGGATCGCATTTCAGGCCAATCGTTTACAACTAAACTAACCTGCGCTAACACTTTTTCCAGTTTTTTAGCTAATTTGTTAAGAGTTTCAGTATTTGAATTTTTATCAATTTCCAAATAAATTAAAGCTTCAGTTTGTTTATCCCCAATAGCATCATACGGCAAAACTTCGATGACTCTTCCTTGTTTATCACGGCGTAATTTTATATTTCCAAAATGGATATTAAAAAAAATATTAAATCCTTGCCGATTGATCTCCATACGAGTGGAATCTACTAAGAAAGGTTTATCTTCGGCAACGATTTGCACAATGCTATATTTACTTTCCCAACCGTCTTTTTCAAAACTAGGATTAAAAACACGGATGTTTGCTTTGCCAGGTAAGCGCTGGTAAATGAGACTCCAATGAGAAGCGAGTGCTGCTGCAAGATTTTCTGCAGAACGGCTTTCTAATGTTTCTAAATCGGTATGAGCATAATACTGTTGGGCAAAAGCAGTAAATAACTTAGCTTGATCTTTTGGCAGCTTTTGCAAAGCAAATCTTAAAATTTTATCAATGATCGATTTATAAACACGGTTAGTAAGGTTGTTCATATTGAACTAAAAGATTGAATGATAATAATTCCCCATACCCGTTGGTAAAATCCTTTATCCATTACTCCTGTTTATAACCAATAGACACTTTATAAGGGGTCAAGTAAACTAGCATATTGTAATACGCTCCCTGCAAAAAACCAATGAAAACCACCTAATTTATATGTCAGCTTCTAATAGCGATTCAGCAGAAATCAACAAGTTTACACAAATAGCAGCGCAATGGTGGGATATTCAAGGTCCCTGTAAACCCTTGCACATCATTAACCATTTGCGCTTCGAATTTATAACAACCGAGCACAGCCTACAAGGGCAAGAAGTAATCGACATTGGATGTGGGGGAGGAATATTAACCGAAACATTAGCTAAACAGGGGGCAAAGGTTACAGGCATTGATAAAAGTAGCGCGCTTATCCAAGTCGCTAAAAAACATGCTGAAGAAAGCCTATTGCCCATCAAATATTATCTTACCGACGCAGAATCATTTGCGAAAAGTCATAGTCAATCCTTTGATGTAGTTTGCTGCATGGAGTTATTGGAACATGTCCCAGACCCTTGCTCACTCATACAAGCTTGTAGTGACTTAGCTAAACCAGGTGCCAATATTTTTTTCTCTACTATCAACCGTAATCCACGTTCTTATCTATTCGCCATACTCGGCGCGGAATATATTTTAAAACTTTTACCTAAAGGAACACATGATTATAAAAAATTTATTTGTCCCTCTGAATTAGCCAAAGCCGCTCGAAAAGCTAATTTGATCCTGCAAAAGTTTCAAGGCATTCACTATAATCCTCTTACTAGGCATTATGCCTTAGGAAAAGATATTCGAGTCAACTATCTTGCTGCATTTAGGAAACGCCATTAAGCATGTCATTTTTAACATTAAAGCACACAAAAATCGATGGCATACTTTTTGATCTCGATGGTACTTTATTAGATACTGCCGCCGATTTAACAGCGGCTCTTAATCATGTTTTGGAATTAAAACAACTTAAATCCTTATCCGTAGATGAGGTTCGACCTTACATTTCCACTGGAGTAGCTGGTTTATTAAATTTAGGCGGAATCACTACTAAAGACCCTACTTTCACAATCTTACGCCAAAAATTTCTTGACTTTTATCGCCAACACATTTGCATACAGACTCATTTATTTCCAGAAGTAGAAACTTTAATTAAATATTTGCAAGAAAAAAAATGGGCATGGGGCATTGTGACTAATAAATCGGCTAGTCTTACCGAAAACTTAATTAGCAAATTTCCATTATTGAATAATGCAAACTGTATAATTGCTGGCGATACACTTAAATATAGTAAACCCCATCCTCTACCCTTATTACACGCCTGTGACTGCATAGGCTGCCTGCCAAAAAATTGTATTTATATAGGTGATGCTAAATCCGATATCGAAGCAGCTAACGCAGCAGGTATGTTTAGTCTTGTCGCGCTTTATGGGTATATCAATGATAAAGACAATATAAACGCTTGGAATGCCAGCGCAACTATCACTTCCCCTCTTGATATTATTAATTATTTACAGTGAGGGCCTGGTTAAGTTTCTGGTTAAGTTTATAGATGTTTCTTGATCATCATTAGATGAATTAATTAATTGATTGCTATTTATTGACAAAGAGGACGGAGTCAATTTAATCTTTTTTTTCAGAAAAAAAACAACTGCAGAAGATTTTCTCTTTCTATTGACCTCGGAAAACCCTTCCTGTTTCGCCTCTCTTAAGACACAAAAAAAACGATAAAAATCAAACAGCTCTTTCTCCTTTGTTTTTATATCTAATAGAATCTTTAAATGTTGCTCAAAAATCTCCTTAGACGAAATCGGAATCCTGTTTAGCATACATTTATAAATATAAGTATCTATTGATTTGATAGCAAAATTTTCTGGCTCTGCATACATTAAATCAAAAAGTGCTGTATTAAAAAACCAACTTATACCCTCTAAAATTTCTTCCAAGATCATACTTGTTGCGGTTAAAATTTCTTTTAAATCTTCGAAATCTTCAAAAAGTTCTTTTAAAAAATCCTTTTCGTCATCCTCTTTACTATTCTCACTCTCTCTATAACATAGCTCTAACGTTCGAACCCCTATTAAATCTTCCTCTAATATTATCAATAGTTCATCATTTAGACTGTCTAAATCGCCAATTAGTCTCTGTACCGAGTCATTCTGTTCTTTCAAGGCTTATAGCTTCCAGCTTTATAGGATTAGTTTTTTAAAAACTAATTAGGATCAAGGCGCTTAATTTTAACAAATTAAACAAAACTTAAAAAATACTAGTTAAGTTAGAAAAAAATGAATAAACTTATTATGGTAACTTTTTCCTTGCCAAAACAAAAGGATAAAAATATGCTTACTAATTTACTCGAACCAACGTTACGTGTTAAAACGAGACCTAATGATGCTAATAAAG
Organism: Pseudomonadota bacterium; assembly: GCA_039805785.1. Classification (GTDB taxonomy): domain Bacteria; phylum Pseudomonadota; class Gammaproteobacteria; order Diplorickettsiales; family Diplorickettsiaceae; genus Aquirickettsiella. Next base: position 7,354 of record JBDLTN010000009.1, read on the forward strand.
CAGGTGATATTTTTGGTGGGTGGTTGATGTCACAAATCGACATTGCGGGTGCTATTACCGCTGCACAACGTGCTAAGGGACCGGTTGTCACAGTTGCGGTCAAAGAATTAAAATTCTTACAATCTTTATTTATTTACGATATTGCTAGCTTTTATACTAAGATTGTCGCTATCGGAAAAACTTCGGTAACCATTGAGGTAGAAGTTTATGCTGAACGTTATCTAGAAGGAGTAAATGAATCTACTCAAATTAAAGTCTCAGAAGCCAGTCTAGTCTACGTAGCAGTATCAAAACCAGGAGAAAAACGTTTAATCCCTAATGAATAATTAGCTAATATTAAACATTGTTACCTATCGTTATTTCTGCATTGGGTAATGTTATATTTAATTCTAATATCGAGCAATTTCCAGTTCGTTCTAACTCAACTTTTACTTGTTCTTGATCAATCTCGACATATTTAGCAATGACTTCAATCAATTCCTTTTGTAATTTCGGTAAAAAATCGGAATTATTTTCGGTTCTACGCTCATGAGAAACAATAATTTGCAAACGCTCTTTAGCAAGCGTTGCAGTATTCTTAGGTTTATTTCTAAAAATATAATCTAATAAGCTCATGTGGCTATCTCCTCACGACCAAAGAGACGACGTAACAAACCTTTTTTCTCAAGTTTAATAAATTTGAAAGCTACTTCTTCGCCTAATAAACGAGACACAGCATCCGCATAAGCCTGATGTGCATCGCTTTCTCCATTCAATGTAACAGGTATACCTGCATTGGAAGCGCGTAACACCGCTTGGGATTCTGGAATTACACCCAACAAAGGAATAGACAATATATCCAATACATCATCCACACTAAGCATATCGCCTCTTTCTACTCGTGTTAAAGAGTAACGTGTCAAAAGTAAATGCTGCTTCACGGGCTCAAGACCCAGTTCAGCACGCCTTGATTTACTATCGAGGATCCCTAACATTCTATCGGAATCTCTGACCGAAGAAACTTCTGGGTTACTAACAACAATAGCAGTATCAGCAAAATACATTGCTAAGGTTGCGCCACGTTCTATTCCTGCAGGCGAATCACAAAGAATATAATCAAAATCTTTTTTGAGTTCTTCTAAAACCTTTTCGACGCCTTCTTTTGTTAAAGCATCTTTGTCACGTGTTTGTGAAGCAGGTAGAATATAAAGATTCTCGAGCCTTTTATCTTTAATTAAAGCTTGTTTAATATTTGCTTCACCACGTATCACATTCACAAAATCAAAAACAACACGTCTCTCACAACCCATAATAAGATCGAGATTACGTAAACCAATATCAAAATCAATTACGACTGTTTTAAACCCGCGGAAAGCAAGACCTGCCGCCATTGCAGCACTACTAGTCGTTTTACCAACACCACCCTTTCCAGATGTAATAACAATAATTTCAGCCAAGGCTTACTCCTCATCAATTTAAAAAACGTTGTAGCGATTATTTTCAGCTAAGATTATTTTTCAGATTCAGTTATTATGGCATTGCTTTGTAAGTAAGCACTCTATATATTGTTGAGCAAGCCATTAAAATACCTATATAGGCTAATCTTACTGGATTTCCTTTAGAAGTGGAAGTTTTCTTACGCAAAAGCTTAGAGTTTATTTTTTGTATAAGAAAAATACAAGATGATTTAATATTACACAATATTAGCAACTGATTTTTGCAAATGTCACGGATGCGCGTTACACAACAACACAAACAAAAATTTCAAATGCTCAGTATATGAATACTCTTTATTAGGTTCTATGCTAAATCCCGATCAACTGCAAGCTGCATATATTTTGCACACCCGCCCCTATCGAGACACTAGCTTATTAATAGACGCATTTACCGCTTCGCAAGGTAGAATAAGTCTTATTGCAAAAGGTGCACGCGGAGTGCGCGGAAAAAAATCACGCTTCAGAGGATCATTACAAGCTTTTGTACCACTATTACTTGCTTGGCGCGGAAATACTGATCTCATGAATTTAGTCAATGCAGAACCCAATCCTATTCCTCTCCCCCATTTAACAGGAAAACTTTTAGTTTGTGGTCTTTATCTCAATGAGCTTTTAATCCGTTTACTTTATCGTTACGATCCATATCCGCATTTATTTCAAGCTTATCAAACGGCGCTAGGTAGCTTATCTGGCAATCCAGCTATTGCTTTGCGTTTATTTGAAAAAAAATTACTAGCTGAATTAGGTTATGCTTTATATCTTAATAAGGATAGTTTAACCAATCAAACCCTTCTACCTTACCAATCTTATCAATTCATCCCCAGTCAAGGCTTGATTGTTTGTTTAAATAAATCATTACCTAAGCAATCCATTTTTTCTGGTGCATCCCTTTTGGCAATGCACCATGAAACATGGGATACACCTACGCAGTTATTGGATGCAAAACGTTTATTTCGTCTCGCTTTAAATTATCTGCTCGAGGGTAAAACGATTCGTAGTCGTGAGTTATTAATGTTGGCATAGCACTCTACTTGTCGATTCAACAGCCTATTAATTAGAATTTGTTCTAAAAATAGCAGGTTTTAGCGCGCCAAATACGTTGACCTGCAAGTTAGCATCTACTAATATCGTCCTTTAAGATTTTAAGTGACTACTAAAAAATATACTTAAATAATATAATTTAGAATAACACACCAACATTTATGGGGTTCATTATGAGGTTTCATATCCATTTTTTACTATCTATTCTTGGCCTATCGCTTTTAGCAGGTTGTGCATCTTCTTTATCACCTGATGTTTATACAACCAGTGGAGCTGGACAAGTCCAGCATGTTGCTAAAGGGGTGGTAACAAGTAGCCGAGTTGTAAAAGTAACTGGAAACGGTGAGCTTGGAGTCGGAGGGATAGCAGGAGGTGCTCTTGGCGCTATTGCTGGTTCCGAAATTGGCGGTGGGAGAGGTAGTTTAGCCAGTGGAATTGGTGGTGCTTTATTAGGTGGTTTAGCCGGCAATCAGATTCAAAAAGGCCTTTCCACACAAACCGGTGTTGAATATGTCGTAAGACTCAGAAATAACTCATTAATTTCTGTCGTACAAGCGCCAATGCCAACCTTTAACCGCGGCCAACACGTATTAGTCCAGTATGGTGCAGGTGGTCGTCCACGCATTATTGCTGATCCTGATTATTACGCACGTTAATACTTTACAGCTTAAATATTCAGATAAAGGGAAGTGAAATTTCTTCCCTTTTTTTCAGGAAAAAAAATGTCTACCAGTAAACTCAGTAAACGCAATCTATTTTCAACCTTACTATTAGGATTTGCATCAGGTTTACCACTAGCATTAACCTCTAGCACACTACAAGCATGGTTTACAGTCACTGGAGCCAGTCTGTTGGCTGTTGGAAGTTTAAGTTTAATTGGGCAACCTTACGTTTATAAATTTTTATGGGCACCTTTACTCGATCGATGGATCCCCCCTCTGTTTGGAAGGCGTCGTGGTTGGATTATTCTAATTCAATTGGTTCTGATAATAGCCATTATCGCTATGGCTTTAACAAACCCAAACTCAAATGCTTCCTTACTCATTACATTTGCTTTTTTAGTAGCTTTCCTCTCTGCTTCACAAGATATAGCCATTGACGCTTATCGAACTGATATTCTCAAGCCCAATGAACGAGGCTTAGGAACCACACTTTATAGCTGGGGATATCGAGCCGCTATGTTGGTTTCTGGCGCATTAGCACTTGCATTAGCTGAATATATTGGATGGCGTAACACTTATCTGTTGATGGCTGCTTTAATAGCCATTGGTCTTTTTGGGGCTTGGTTTGGCGAAGAACCCATGGATGAGCAAGAAAAACATCCACCTGCTTCGTTACGCGCAGCGATCGTTGATCCTTTTAGAGAATTTTTAAGCAGAAAGTCTGCCTGGTTAATCTTACTATTTATTATATTGTATAAATTTGGCGATGCTCTCAGTGTTTCTTTAACTACACCTTTTCTAATCCGGGGACTTGGTTTTTCTTTAAGTACCGTTGCTTTGGTAAATAAAGGTATAGGATTTTTTGCAGCAATGCTGGGCCTGCTTGCTGGCGGTGTTTTAATGGCGCGTATTAGTTTATTTCGTGCCTTATTATATTTTGGTATTTTACAAGCCGCAGCCATTTTGGCTTTACTCCATCTCGCTATCGTAGGACATAATTATCATTGGTTAGTTTTTGCTATTTCTGTAGACAGCTTTTGTAATGCAATGGGAAGTATCGCCTTTGTTGCCCTACTCATGAGCTTATGTAACCATCGTTATACAGCCACACAATTTGCCTTATTCTCAGCATTAGCAGGAGTCGGACGAGTTTTTATTGGCCCTTTAGCGGGGTTGATTGTTACCTATTACAGTTGGCCGGTATTTTTTGTATTATCTCTTGCAGCTTGCCTTCCTGGATTAGGTCTCTTATGGCATTTACGTAATAATTTTAACAACAACCATCCTGATAGGGTTCTTGAAAAAACTACTTGAAATGGGCAATTAGTCCAGCATCATAATCGCTTCTATTTCAACGTTAGCTCCCATAGGTAAATTTACTACGCCAATAGTACTTCTGGCGGGATAAGGTGGCTTAAAATAATCTTTCATTACCGTATTAATAACAGGGAAATCATCGAGATCTTGCAAAAAGATAGTCAGCTTAACAAAATTACTTAAATCTCCTCCGGCAGCGTTAGCAACAGCGACTAAATTCTCAAATATTTGTCTAACTTGATTTTCAATACCTCCTTCCACCAAAATTCCACGCTTAGGGTCTAGTGCAATCTGACCTGATAAATAAACATTCTTGCCAACTCGAATGGCTTGCGAATAGGAGCCTACCGGCATAGGCGCAGCTTCGGTTTGTACTGATATTTTGCTTGTCATTTAAAAAACCTGTAATAAGTTAAATCCAGTAAATTTTAACATAGCCGACTTGAATTCTCTTAGTATGCTCCCCATATAAAGTAGTGTTGGTGTGGTAAAGTTAAGTTATTGTGCTCTTTATCAAACATCATTATGATTAGCCCCTGAATTTAGGGGGTTAATTTGATTAATATCCTCATTTTGACAGTAATTCTTAAGGAGAAATCTGTATGAGTGTTGCATTAGAAAAGCCTTTGGTAGAAAGCTTAGTTCCTATGAGTGATCGTATTCTTGTCAAACGTGATGAAGAAGAAGAAAGATCCATAGGCGGTATTGTTATCCCAGATACGGCAAAAGAAAAACCTGTTAGAGGTACTGTCGTGGCTGTAGGAAATGGTAAACGCTTAAAGTCAGGTCAAATCCAAACTTTGGCCGTTAAAGCAGGTGATAAAATATATTTTGGAAAATATAGTGGAACTGAAATCAAACTTGATGGGAAAGAATACCTCATTATGCGAGAAGATGACGTTCTGGCGTTAATCAAAGACTAATTACAATTTTAACCCTTATTTTTATTTAGAGGAATTAATAAAATGGCTGCAAAAGTTTTACAATTTGGGGTAGAAGCACGTACTTCTATACTACGAGGTGTTGATATACTCGCAGAAGCAGTTAAAGTAACTTTAGGCCCTAAAGGTCGAAATGTTATTTTAGATAAAAGTTTCGGCGCTCCTACCATTACCAAAGACGGTGTTTCCGTTGCCAAAGAAATCGAACTCAAAGATAAATTTGAGAATATGGGCGCACAAATGGTCAAGGAAGTGGCCTCTCAAACTTCAGACGAAGCAGGCGATGGTACCACCACTGCTACCGTATTAGCTCAGGCTATTTTACGTGAAGGCATGAAAGCCGTGGCTGCTGGCATGAATCCTATGGATCTCAAACGAGGTATTGAAACTGCAGTAGACGCTGCAATTAAAGCACTACAAGACATTTCGAAGCCTTGTGATGGAGAGTGGATTACTCAAGTAGGTACTGTTTCCGCGAATGCTGATAAAGCTATTGGTGAAATTATCGCTAAGGCAATGAGTAAAGTGGGTAAACAAGGAGTTATCACTGTAGAAGATGGTTCCGGTCTGAAAAATGAACTTGATACTGTAGAAGGTATGCAATTTGATCGTGGTTATCTCTCCCCTTACTTCATCAACAACCAACAAAGCATGGCATGCGAATTGGACAACCCCTATATTTTATTAGTGGATAAAAAAATCTCTAATATTCGCGAAATGCTACCTGTGCTTGAAAGCGTTGCTAAATCAGGCCGCTCTTTATTTATTATTGCTGAAGATGTAGAAGGCGAAGCGTTAGCCACCTTAGTCGTCAATACTATTCGCGGTATTGTCAAAGTTTGTGCTGTGAAGGCACCTGGCTTTGGTGACCGTCGTAAAGAAATGCTGAAAGACATTGCTATTCTAACAAAAGCAAACGTCATTGCAGAAGAAATAGGCTTAAACCTTGAAAAAACTTCTTTAGAAGACTTGGGCTCAGCTAAACGTATTGTTATCACTAAAGACAATACGACTATCATTGACGGCCAAGGTGATAAATGCGCGATTCTAGCTCGAATCGATGAAATTGATGCTCAAACTAAAGCTAGTAATTCTGACTATGACAAGGAAAAATTACAGGAACGCAGAGCTAAGCTATCTGGTGGCGTTGCTGTCATTAAGGTCGGTGCTGCGACTGAAATTGAAATGAAAGAAAAGAAAGCCCGTGTTGAAGATGCACTCCATGCAACGCGCGCTGCAGTTGAATCTGGCATTGTTCCCGGCGGTGGCTCTGCTTTAATTCGCGCATTAAGTGCTTTAAAAGATCTCGAAGCTATTAACTCAGATCATGCGCACGGTATTCAAATTATTGCTGATGCAATGGTTGCGCCTTTACGTCAAATTGTCATTAACGCTGGCGGGCGTCCTGATGTCGTTATTGATAAAGTAATGAATAGTACCGAGGTTAACTACGGTTACAACGCAGCAACGGGTGAATACGGTGACATGATAAAAATGGGTATTTTAGATCCTACTAAAGTAACTCAAACTGCATTGCAAAACGCAGCTTCTATTGCCGGACTCATGATTACTACCGAATGCATGGTTGCTGAAACTCCTAAGAAGGATGAAGGCGCTGGTGCTCCTAGTGATATGGGTGGTATGGGCGGCATGGGTGGTATGGGTGGTATGGGCGGCATGATGTAAGCTCACGCTCTATCCATATTGTTCCATAAAAAAACCCCGCTTCCGCGGGGTTTTTCTTTTTCGAGAAATTAAAGCTAAACTTATAAAAAGAGTAAAATCTAAATGGGGAATTATTTTTATGTTTAGTCGTATTCTACTATTTCTAGGCACTAATATCTTAGTTATTGCCACCATTTCTATTGTTACCAACTTGCTAGGCCTACATAGTTATCTCACCTCTCACGGAATCAACTATCTATCATTAGCTATTTTTTGTGCATTATGGGGCACAGCAGGAGCTTTTATATCCCTTTTCACCTCAAAATTTGTTGCCAAAAAAAGCATGGATCTAAAAATAATTGATCCTAACGATGCTGCTGGCGAGGAAAAAAGTATTCTTGAAGTTATTCATAACTTAGCTCGAAAAGCTGGTTTAAAAGTTTTACCTGAAGTAGGAATTTATAATTCACCAGAGCTCAATGCTTTTGCAACAGGCCCAACTAAAAATAATTCTTTAGTCGCTGTTTCTAGTGGTTTACTTCAAAAAATGAATCCCGCTGAAATTGAAGGTGTGCTAGGACATGAAATAACGCATATCACTAATGGAGATATGGTTACCATGACACTTATATTAGGTGTAATTAATGCTTTTGCACTTTTTTTATCCCGTATCGTTGCATATGTAATTTCTGTTGGAGCAGCTGGACGTAATGATGAAGGGTCAGTTAGTGGACCTGGGCCTATGTTTTTTATGCTATCTATGGTATTTGATATTCTCTTCACATTTTTAGGCAGTATTTTAGTCGCTGCCTTTTCCAGACATCGTGAATATCGCGCTGATAAAGGCGGAGCACAGTTAGCAGGTCGTGACAAAATGATTGAAGCATTGCAAGCATTACAAAAAGCAATGGAACCTGAAGATACGCGCGCCCCTTCTTTATCCGCTCTAAAAATTTCACATAAAAGTGGTGGTTTTAGGGCTTTATTTTCCAGCCATCCACCTTTGGAGCTACGTATTGAACGTTTACAACAGGAAAAATAATTTATAAATCTCCTTGCTCCTTTGCGTATTGCATTAAACCACCACGAAAAGGAGCAAATCCTGCACCAAATATAATCCCTGCATCAATTAAATCGCTATCGGTAACCACTTTTTCTTCCAAACATTTTTTAGCTTCATCTATCATTGGTTGAATTAAGCTATCTACTAAATTTTTTGGAGCTTTATAATCCTCAGGAATTTTTTCTTTTATAGGTTTACCTTTTTTATAACGATAAAATCCCCTACCTGTTTTTCGTCCTAGATCCCTGTTAGCAACCATCTTTTCCAAACCTTCAGGAACAATGCTTCCTAAAGATTGGCTGAGAATCTTAGCTACAGCTAAACAAATATCTAAACCTACTGTATCCGCCAATTCTAATGGTCCCATCGGCATGCCAAAATTTACAGCGGCTTTATCGATAACGGGCGCAGGAATTCCAGCTTGCAACAATAGCACTGCTTGCATTAAATAAGGCATTAATAAACGATTGACTAAAAATCCAGGTGAGCTTTTAACAGGTAGCGGTAAACGATTAATTTGGTGAACAAAGGCCAATCCTTTTTCTAAGATATTTTGCGAAGTTATTGCCGATTGCACTACCTCAACTAAAGGCATTTTAGCTACGGGATTAAAAAAATGTAAACCTATCAGTCGTTCTGGATGCTGCAATCCTTGCTGGATATCTTCTAAAATAATACTCGATGTATTGCTAGCCAATAATGCACCCGGTTTAATTTTTTTTTCTAACTGCCTAAATAAATCATGTTTGACGGTTAAATCCTCAAATATCGCTTCAATAATTATATCTGCCCGCCCTACTCCATAACCCGCTAAATCAGGTAGTAATCTATCCATTGCAGCTTGAATAGCACGGGATGTCTTTAAACGTTTTTGGAACAATGCATAAGCCCTTGTCATTGCTGGAGCGATATACTTTGCTTCACGATCCTGTAAAGTGACCGTCAATCCTTGCAAAGCACACCAAGCAGCAATATCTCCACCCATTGTTCCTGCACCAATGACATGAATATGCTTGAAAACGGTAGTATCCTTTTTTCCTAATTTCTTTAAACGTTCTTTCAAAAAAAAGACTCTCATTAAATGTTTTGCTGTAGAAGTCATAGCCAATTCACTGACAGAATTCGCTTCATTTGAAAAAGCTTGATTAGTGACACCATATTGCTTCCAGAGATGTAGAGCAGCATAAGGCGCGGGATAATGTTTAGGATTAACTTTGGCACATAGGCGACCCTGCACAATTTTGCTAATAATATTTCTCATCCAAGAATAATTTGTTATTTTTTTCCAAATTAATCTAAAGAAAGAATATTTTTTCCTGTATTTTCCCAAAGCATAATAAGAAGCGGCCCGTTCTGATTGTCGAAAGGGGACAAGTTGATCAATCAAACCTAATTTAAGCGCTTGATAAGAGGAAATTGTTTTTCCTGTTAAAATCAATTCAAGTGCTGCCGGCCCTCCCAACAAACGTGGTAAACGTATAGTCCCTCCCCAACCTGGGTGTATGCCAAGTAGTACTTCAGGCAAACCAAAACGAGTTTTATCGTCATCAATAGCAATACGATAATCACAAGCTAAAGCGAGCTCTAAACCCCCTCCTAAACATAAACCATTGATCAAAGCAACTGTGGGAATATTGAGTGCGGCTAATTTAGAAAATACTTTTTGTCCAAGTTGAATGAACGCTAAAATCTCTTCCTGGGTTTTTAATTTACTAATGGTTTGGATATCTGCGCCTACAATAAACCCGTTTATTTTATTAGAGGTTATTACTAAACCTTGCACTGATTTATCATTTGAAATTTGTTGTAAAAGCGAGTTTAATTCGTTTAATACCTTTTCATCTAGATTATTACTTGAGCTATTTTCTTTATCAAAATACAACCAAAGAATTTGTTCTTTTTGCTGCACTCGCCAATTTAAATAGCTCACTTCCATTAGAATACTCCAGCTTAAGTTTTATCACTATTTTCCAATAATAACGCCCCACCTTGTCCACCACCAATACAAAGTGTCGCTATTCCTAAACGTGCTTGTTTTCTTTTTAAAATATGTGCTAAATGCAAAACGAGTCGTGCACCGCTAGCCCCTACAGGATGACCCATAGCAATCGCTCCTCCGTCTACATTTATTTTTTCTTGATCAATTTTACCTAGAGCCTCAGTTAAACGGAGTTGATTTTTACAATATTCAATATCTTCCCAAGCAGCTAAGCACGCTAAAACTTGGCCTGCAAACGCTTCATTTATTTCCCAAAAATCGATATTGTTAAACCTAAGCGCTTGTTTCTTTAAAAGCGCTGCGACGGCATGTACTGGGCCTAAACCCATTTCACTTGGATCAACGCCTGCCCAAGCCACATCAACTATGCGCGCCAAAATGGGTAAATGATATCTCTGTACTGCTTCTTCACTCGCCAAAATTAAAAAAGCAGCACCATCAGTAATTTGAGAACTATTTCCTGCAGTTACTAAACCAAAAGGTTTATCAAAAAAAGCTTTTAGTGAAGCTAATTTTTCTAAATCAGTATCACGACGCAAACCATTGTCAAATGAATAATAATTATTGTGCTTATCATAAATCGGATTAATTTCTTCTTTAAAAATTCCAGCATCTTGCGCTGCAGCTAAACGCTGGTGACTCTGCAAAGCAAATTGATCCATTTCTTTACGTGTAATTCCAAAACGATGAGCAATGACCTCGGCCGTTTGTCCCATGCCTAAACCTACGATCGGATCCGTTAAGCCATGTAGTAATGCAATAATGGGTTTTAAATACTTCAATTTAAATTGTGCAAAAAGCTTTAAGCGGGGCAAAAAATTCTTGGTTGCATTTAATTTAGCAAGCCAAGCAGTCATTTCTCGATTAAATAACAGCGGAGCTTGGCTCATTGCCTCCGTACCTCCAGCTAATACTAAATCGTATCTACCACAAGCAATATCTAATGCTGCACTATCCAAAGCCTGCATACCTGATGCACAATTCCGTTGAACTGTGTAAGCTGGCACAGCTTTACCACAACCCAAACGTAATGCAATAACACGACTAATATTAGCCTCATCTGGACTTGGCATAACACAACCAGTCACTACTTCATCCAGCTGATTTGGATTAAATGTTTGGCGCGCCAATAGATAACGTCCTGCCTGAACAGCTAAATCAGAAGCAGTAAAATTTCCAGGTCCGCGTACTTTCAACCAAGGAGTACGCATACCATCCACAATGTAAACTGATCGTTTAAAATCTGATCGATCGAGTATTTGCATAAACAACTTCCTAAAGCTTGTTTTAACTTAGACAATAACTAATTCTATTTTAATATACCTATTGTTAACCAATGGGCAAGTTGCCAGTCAAGTCAGCCTGTTAAAAGGCATCAACCTGCATAGCATCCTGCTGGAATTTTTTAGCTCGTAAAAACTGTTCAACTTCTATGGGTGTAAGAATTTTATTTGCTAAAAGCGATTTCAGTTTCCTTTCAATATCTGAGTTTGGTTTTACACCATATTTTTTCAATTTTTCAAGAATGGGTTGAATTTGTTCAAATTCTTTAAAAGCAATTTCCATACGACCTGTTGGATCGTCAGGTTTTTTTCCTAAAAAACAATCCTGAGTTATACGATCACGAAACTTACCAGTTTTTGTCATTACTGATACTAATTGCTGATCTAACTTATCCTTTGCTAATTGATAAGATCGACCCAATGGGAAAACAATAAATTTTAGTAGTTTAGCTAAAAAGGGTTCGGGGAAATTATTAAAAAACTTTTCAAATGCATATTGGATATGATAGAGACAATAATCTAATCCCCAACGAGCATAAACATCATCTTCTTTTGATAGAGGGTATTCCTGTACGTAACGAATAACACAAGATGCAATATAAAGATAACTTAAAACATCACCTAAACGTGCTGATAGCCGTTCTTTACGCTTCAATTTTCCACCCAAAATTATCAATGTAAAATCAGTGATTAAAGCTAAGGCGGCTGATAAACGAGAAATTTGTCGATAATAATAGCTAAATTTTTTTAGAGGTGTTTTTACAAAAAAATGGCCCAAACCGAAAGCAAATAGAAATGTTTTTAATAAATTTTTTATACTATAAAATAGATGATGAATTAATAAATGATCTAAAACAGGAATATCCTTTTTTTCGATAGCCTGCATTTCGTCTCTTAAATAAGGATGACATCGTAATGCTCCTTGACCAAATAAAATCAGATTGCGAGTTAAAATATTTGCTCCCTCAACAGTGATTGATATCGGTATAGCAATATAGCCTTGAGCCAAATAATTACGTTGTCCCATTTGAATGCCACGTCCCCCATGGATATCCATCGCATCATTAATAATTGTACGAGCAAATTCTGTCATATGGTATTTTGCTATTGAAGAAGCTAATGCAGGCTTTAGCGAAGCGTCAACTGCAGTCGCAGTAAATCGACGAGTCGCTTCAATTAAATAAGTTAATCCTGCGATTCTTGCTAAAGCTGCTGCAACTCCTTCAAATTGAGAAATTGATAAATGAAATTGCTCTCTTAATACACTATAAGCACCTGTCATTCGATAAGCTAATTGAGCCTGGGCAGCACTGACCGCTGGCAAAGAAATACCGCGGCCTATAGACAAACATTCCATCAACATACGCCAACCCTGACCTAACATTTGCTCACCACCAATAACAAAGCTGAGAGGAATAAAAACATTTTTACCTATAATAGGACCATTCATAAAAGCTAAGCCCATAGGAGAATGCCGTTTTCCAATTTCAACTCCCATTAAAGAAGCAGGAACTAAAGCAACCGTAATCCCTATTTGTTTTTTTTCTCCCAATAATTGCTGAGGATCGGTTAGCTTAAAAGCTAGCCCTATAATCGTAGCAACAGGAGCTAAAGTTATATAACGCTTGTTAAAATTGAGTCGTATTCCTAAAATTTCTTGATCTTGATAAATTCCTTTGCATATTATTCCGTGATCTTTAAGCGCAGCTGCATCACTACCCGCATCGACAGAAGTTAATGCGAAACAAGGAATTTCTTCTCCTCTGGCAAGTCTAGGCAAATAATAATCTTTTTGTTTTTCTGTTCCATAATGAAGTAATAATTCTGCAGGCCCAAGAGAATTAGGAACTAAAGCATTAACAGCTGCACTAACCGAGCGTGTTGCTATTTTCAATACAATAGAAGAGTGTGCTAAAGCAGAAAAACCTAATCCTCCGTATTTTTTGGGAATGACCATACCAAAAAACTTTTGTTTTTTTAAAAAGTCCCAAACTTTTACTGGCAAATCATGTTCAACTGTCAAAATGCTGTAATCATCTAGCATGCCGCAAAGTATGTCTACTTGATCATTGATAAAATTTTCTTCTTCACAAGTTAGCTTTGATAAAGAAATATTACATAAAGCCTTCCAATCTGGGCGACCATGGAATAAATCCTTTTCCCACCACATATCACCGGCTTCTAAAACAATTTTTTCAGTTTCACTAATTGGCGGGAGTTTTGTGCTTAAGTAAGCTAAGAAAGGCTTAATTAGAAAAGCTTGCCGCACTGGGGGTATAATCAACAACAGTATCAAGATCAAAATAAAAAAACAAAAACTAATCATTACCCACATTTTAGTTTCCTCACAAATTAGGTAATAACAACTTACATACCCTTTGCATTTAAATTTTTTTTGTATTGTTGCTCAATGCTCTTTTAGAAATTAAAAAACTTAACTACCAAAGGATAAATTTTAGTAGAACCACTTAATTCTCTCCAAGAACTACGTCCAGCTTTTGACAAGGTAAGTTCTCCGGAACAGGCTGTCTTCGTTTTAATGGCATAAGTTGTTTTTAGTGTAATTACTTCCCCTATTGTTTGTTTTGCCTCGACAATAACGTCATAAATATAGGCTAGGCGTTGATTAATACAATAGTGTATTTTATGTTTTTTAAGCGCGGCGTTAATTTGAAAGCCGGCATAATTAAAATGTTCATATATCTCAGCACTAAACATTGAAAGACTGCTAAGCCGATGCTCCGCTAATCTTAATCCTGCTTCTGCAGCTTGGAAACGTTGCGCAATAGAGGCCATATTTTGACTCATACGTAATTCTAAATAAGAACTATTCAAGAGTGATAATGCCATTAAAGACATAATAAAAAGAAAAAATAAAACCATTACTAATATAAATCCTTGGTGATTCCTTGCGTTATTCGCGTTCACGTAATCCTATTAATTGCTTCCATTCTCGTTGTAATCGTTTGGTATCAGTCAATAATAGTCTAATTTCCACGCTACGTGGATTTGCCCAATGTTTTACCTCATTTCCATTTTTGTAAATCATTGTTCCATTGCTATTTTTCATACCCAATCGTATCGACATGCTTTTTATCCCTTCTATTAATTCTATAGGTTTGTGAATAGATTGATTTAAATTACGTCGATATAAGGCATAAATGTGCTCACCAACTTCACTCAAACGCCCAGTATCACCAATGTAATAAATAACCCTATTAAATAAACCAATCTCACTATCCATTTGATAGCTATTAGTCAGATGAATATTATTCCAATGAATGAGCTCTGCATGCTGACAATCGCTAATGAGTAAAACATCTTTAGGTTGGAATAGCATCCTATGAGCAAAAACAACATGCTTAGAACCTGTCTTTATGGTTTAAATAAATAGGAAAATAGGTTATAAAGATGCACGTGGAAATTAGTGGTAAAAAGAAAAATGGCTTATCCAAGTGACATAACAAACAAGCAATGGGAACAT
>JBDLTN010000010.1:0-21569 GCA_039805785.1 Pseudomonadota bacterium
CATTTTTTGAGGGTAAAAAAATCTGGCAGGAAAAAGTTGACAGTCTTAACTTCAACTGACAGTAAGCACGACTGAAAAAACGGGTAACTGTCACATTAAGTTTGAACCACTACAATTTTTCTTTATGTATACCAAGATAATAGCAAAATAAATTATCAAGTTTTTTGGCTAACCTTTTAATAACATACCTTTCAAAATATTTAAGTTTTAGCATTGACTTGTACAACTACACCAACAATGGAATGTAGTTGCGGATTGAAAATAATTGGAGCTGCGCTATTATCAAAACTAGTTAACATTAGTTGATTAATATGAATATTAATTTTTTTGATCAAAATGTGGTGTTGTTTTTCGACTTTAACTGCAACTAAGCTATCGTTTTCTAATTTAGCTTTAGGGTCAAGGATAAAAATAGAGCCTTTTTTAAAGATAGGTTTAATTTCTTCTTCTGACCGCAGAGCAATTAAATCTTTAGCTTGTGTGCTTAATTTAATTTGTATTTGGCCAATTTTGTCTAACTTAGTTGCATTGAAGGAATAAAGCGGTAATTTATATTCTGAATTAAAAATAATCGGTGACTGATCCTGAATAGTTATTTCTGCAGAATCCTTAAATCCCATCAACAAATCATTAACAGTAATGTTAAAACCATCTAATTTAAAAAATTCGACAATTTTATATAAGGTATCAATTCTAGGATTATTAACACGCTTACTGGGTTCAAGATGAATTAATCTTAATAAAACAGAATGCGGCATGTTCAGAGATTTTGCAAGTCGGTATAGCGTGAAATTGACACCATCTCGAGCAGATTTCATCTCCATTAAGTTTCTCAAAGTGAGATGTATTTTATTAGAATTCATTATTGCATTCACTTATGATGATCGATAGTTATTTATATTAAAAATTAGTTTTTTAAAGCAAAAGCGTTGCAGGAAAATGACTATGCTAATGCTTGCATATTATAAACTACCGTATATTTGAAACAAATTCAATTTTTTTTAATGTTAAAAAATTAAATTAGTATCGTAAAACTTCTTGAGTGTGGTAAATTTTATTAACGAAAACCTTTAATTAAAATTTGGTCATTGTATTATTACTGGATAAATTGTTTTTTTATATAAGTCTGATTAAATTTATTTGATTTATTAAAAAATAACTAAATCCAACAATAGAATTTCAAAAAAACAGAGGAAAATTATATAAGTCTTACACTCCAAGATTGGTCTGATCTTGCGCAACGTATCCAGGAATTAGGACACTCATAAATGAATTGCAAGAATCATTCAAAGAATCGGATAGGAAACGTAGGGAAGACATTAAAAGATTTAAGGAAAAACTCAGTGATCAATTGAAACAAGACAGAGCAGAAATGAATACGATGTTAGAGGAATTCGGGCTAAACTAACGCAAGATAAAGCGGAAATGGACGCGAAGTTAAAGGAAGTAGAATTCGAGATACGCGCCCATCTAAAAGCTAAACTTGAGCAAGGAATAGAAGAAACAAATAAGAATGCTGATGATATCTATATAAATGAACAGACGACATTCGTATCAGATTCAGCGGAAAAACCGATAATCCGCCCGTCATTTTAGGATTTTAAATCCGATAAGTTTTCTTATCGGATTATAGTTATAGCGGGTACGGGGTGAATTCAGATCATAAGTGCAACGCTTTTCTTGGGCAATTTCTGTTAACAATCGTGCACCTTTAATTTGAATTCACTTGTATTTGAATATTAACTTCATTAGTTGAGTATGTAAATTCGTGATTTGCTTCCACAGTTGAAGTATCAGGAAGTTGTTGTTGATTACGTTTTTTAAAAAAGCAATATCCTGCTATTCCTGCCATCACCAATGAGGGAACCGCAACCCCTAAGCCAAACCCCGCCGACCAATCCGCAAGTCGGTTTGGAAATATTCCTCCTGTAGAACCCGCTAGTAACTTTACTTCTGGTGCGGGTAATCTTCCGAAACCAGAGTGAAGTGAATAGTTTGTTAAAATTTGAGAAGTATCCATTTGTTTTAGCATAGAATCATCAACTACATTATATGGGTTTAACATACCTTGCTTGATATTAGTAAACATATACGCATCAAGTTCCTTAATCTTTTTTGCAAATTCTATTTTTAGATCAGATATAGCTGAAATTGGTAGACCTGAAGTTGGAAAAGTTATTTTTGTTAAAAACTCAGCGAAAAGATCTTCAGAGGTAGAATTACTTACTAAATTATTACGTAGGTTAAATAAATTCTGTTTATATCGATCAATAGTTCCTTGTGAAAAATTTGGTTTTTTAATAGCATTACTTATTTTTTGAAATGTATTGCCCCAATCTACGCCCTTGTCGTCTTTTAAATAGTTTTCTCCTGACTCTTTTGAAAAACTATCTATAGTTTCATATAAGTAAAAGATACGGAGAATCCAAAATTTTAAAGTAGAGCTATAATTGTTCGGGAGTTCTTCTGTGTCACTAACCAACTGTTCAAAAAAGTTGGATTTACAAGTATTGTACTCAGGGCAAGCCTTGTAAAGAAAATTATTAAAAGCTGCTTTGGTATTTTTTTCCAAATTGCTTAACTCTATTTTGGTCATTTTCTCTTTTGTTGTTCTTAAACTTGAAAAAAGATTATCTACAGAAGTTATATTTACGGGAGTCGAGTATGTTTTTCTTTTTGATCGTCTTTTTGGCATATTTACTCATTTTTTATTATTCTGAATTGTTTTGATAGTTAGTTACTACCCACTGGAAATGGAATTATAAATTCTTTTTATTAAGTAAAACTTAATACAGAAAATTGAATAAATTATCTCATAACACGGCTTTAAAGAAGTTAATTTTCTAGGGGTCGTGACTCTAACCAATTTTTTACTTTTGGCCACAGATAGGTAAACATCTTGAATATGTTTTTACTTATAAAGGGAAACCGATTAAAAGATGCAATACACCTGCTTGGCGTAAAGCATTGAAACGAGTAGGGATTGAAGATTTTCATTGGCATGATTTACGTCACACCTGGGCTTCATGGCATGTGCAAAATGGAACATCATTGCAGGAGTTGCAGCAATTAGGAGGTTGGTCTTCTTTTGACATGGTATTGCGTTATGCATACTTGAGTAGTAACCATTTAAAAAAGGCGGCAGAGCGAATTTACGTTACAAATTCCCTACATTTGGATTGTGTAGGGTGATGAGAGTTAGTTAAGTAAAAGTAAAAAATAAGGTTATTTCCCAGTATTTTTTATTAAAAACACTGGTCGGGATGAGAGGATTCGAACCTCCGGCCCCTAACTCCCGAAGTTAGTGCTCTACCAAGCTGAGCTACACCCCGATTTTTAGAAATTACCAAAAAACGCGGCAAATTCTATCAGTTTTAAGAGTATTCAGCTAGCTCCAAGAATCATAATATTTGGTCCATGTGCCAAATTTGTACCAGTTACTAAATCATCAGCTGCTTTCTTAAGATAATCACTATTCAAGTGAGCATAGCGATTTACTCTATCTAAAGATGAGCAGCCTCAAATTTTTGCAACTCATTCAGAGAAGTCCCATTTTGCATATGCCAAGAAGCCCAGCAGGTATGCCGTAAATCATGCCAACGTAAATTCTATATTCCTACTCGTTTTAAGACTTTACGCCATGCAGCAGTATTACATTTCTTATCTGAATTTTTAGAGCTAGAATAACGAATTATTAATAATGCACTAATAACGCCGCTCACCTACAAAATTCGCAATTTGCATCAATGCTTGGCGATAGGTGGAATCTGGAATGATATTTAAGTGCACCAAGGCTTGCTGAATATGTTGCTGAGCGAGCTTATGTGTATATTCGATGGCGCGTGTAGAGTGAAGAATGGCTAGGATGGTCGTTAAATGCTGTTGATTTCCGTGGGTGATGGCTTCCCGGATTAACTGCGCTTGCTCAGAATTAGCATATTGTAAAGCATAGATTAAAGGAAGCGTTGGCTTACCCTCAGCGAGATCATCACCTAAATTTTTACCGAGTTGTGCGCAAGTTCCTGAATAATCGAGCGCATCATCAATCAATTGAAATGCAATACCGAGATGAGTTCCAAAATTGGCCATGGCTGAAATTTCAGCTTGGGGGCGTTTAGTTAAGATGGCGGGTTGTTCGGCAGCTATAGAAAACAGCACACCGGTCTTACCTTGAATAATCTTTAAGCAATATTCTTCATCCACATTGGCGTTATGACAACTCAACAATTGTAAGATTTCTGATTGTGAGAGTGTGTTTGTGGCATCTGCGAGCGATGTGAGAACCCGCGCATCATTGATTTGACTGATCAATTGAAAGGCGCGTGAGTAAAGAAAATCACCGACGAGCACGCTGGCCGAATTACCCCATAAGCTGTTGGCTGTTTTCTTGCCGCGGCGAAGTTCAGATCCATCAATGACGTCATCATGCAATAAAGTAGCGGTATGAATAAGCTCTAGGCTGGCGGCTAGCTGAATATGTCCTTCGCCGGTATAGCTGAAGGTTTTTGCACTAAGTAGAGCAATTAAAGGGCGTAAACGTTTGCCACCGCTATCGATAAGGTGCTTTGCCAATTCAGGGATCAGGGGGATTTCAGAATAAAGGCAAGAATCGATTAGGGCATCGACTTGGTTAAGCTCGTTTTTAACCAAAGCTATTATAGGTACTAAATCCATAGGATTGATAAATTATATGGTTAATTTAAAGCGGAATGCTAGGCGGCGAGGAAAGACCTGTCAAGCGGCAGAGATTTTATTGCATCTTGAGGGGTCCAACCGTATAATAGGCGCGCTTTTAAGGTAGTCCTTAAATGTAAACAGCTTTAAGTATACTCGCTCTACCACGTTAGTTGGGGGGCTTTAACCGAGAGAAATAATATGCGTCATTATGAAATCATGCTTTTAATTCATCCTGATCAAAGTGATCAGGTTTCTGCTATGGTTCAGCGTTATACGGCCATTGTGAAAAATAGCGGTGGAAAGGTTCACCGTCTTGAAGACTTGGGACGTATACAGCCTTGCTACCCAATTAATAAACTTCTCAAGGTGCATTATATACTCATGAATATTGAGTCTGGAAAAGAAGCAATGGATGAACTCAGCGATAATTTTCGCTTTAATGATGCGGTGTTACGTCAGCAGACTATTCGAGTCAATCGAGCCATTACTGAAATGTCTCCTTTAGCAAAAGCAAAAGCAAAAGAAGCGCAACCTCAAGAAAGTAGACGTGAATATTCTAGAGAAACTGAAGCGGAAGGAAGATCAGCTTAATGCTTGTCTTGTACCCCAAAAGCTTTTTTAATTACTAAAATGAGTAGATTTTATGAATAATTACCAAAATAGACGCCGCAAACATTGTCGAATCTCTGCCGAAGGTACTGAGATCGATTATAAAGATATCCCACTATTAAAAAATCATCTTACTGAGACAGCTAAAATAGTTCCCAGTCGTACGACAGGTACTTCAGCTTCGGTGCAGCGTAAGATTACGCAAGCGATTAAACGTGCACGTTTTTTAGGCTTACTTCCTTATTGTGATAAACATCAAAACATGGGTTAATGTTTTGAGGTAAATTAAAGTGATGGGAATGTTGCAACGTTTTGCAAGTTATGTCATGTGTGGCCGCCGACAGGCAGTCGTTGTAGGGTTATTATTTACTATTCTGCCTTTATTTGGTTGGGTGAGTAACATAGTTGTTTCTTTAATTACCTTACGTAAAGGTGCTAAAGAAGGTGCTATTGTATTACTATGGGTTATTTTACCAGCAGTTGTTGTTGCAAGCTTAGGTAATCGTTTAATTATTTTATATGGAATTATTGGCGGTAGCTTATTTACTTATGTATTGGCCTTAGTGCTACGTCAAACACAGAGTTGGAAAGCGGTATTAACGGCAAGTTTGTTGTTAGGTTTATTGACAGTGTTGTTAGTGCATGCTTGGATACCCAATATCACTGAGGTTTGGATAAATCAGTTTGACCATTATGCAGTATTGATTAAAAACCAATTTAATGTCGTAGTTAATACGGAGCGGTTACAATTTTTTGCTAAATTTGCAACGGGCTTTCAAGTAGCATTTATTACCTTGTCAGTCCTTATTAATTTAGTACTTGCACGTGGGTTCCAGTCAATGCTATACAACCCTGGTCAGCTTCGTCCAGAGTTAAAAAATGTGCGACTTAGTCTCTGGGAAGTGTTGGTGTTTTTGCTGATTGGGATATCGAGTTTCCTCGGTGTCGTGATGGCACAAGATGCCTTACCCGTTGTAGGGTTAATTTTTGTATTGGCAGGAATTAGTGTTTTTCATGCAATGGCAGATTTAAAAAACGTGTCTACTAAATGGATTTTTTTATTTTACGTATTGTTGGCAGTTTTTTTTCCTTATATAGCCATTGCGTTAATAGCACTCGCAGTCATCGATAGTCTGTTTAATTTACGCAATCGATTAAAGAGAAGCGTTTGAGAAAAAAAGAGGGATTAACCACTGGATAAATTTAGAACGAGGATACAAGCTGAGTTCTGTGGGTTGAATAAGATATTAACAAGTGAATTTTGAGGTTTATTTTCATGGCAAAAGTAATTTTATTAGAAAAAGTACATTCCTTAGGTGTTTTAGGAGAACCGGTCACAGTAAGTGATGGTTATGCACGGAACTATTTAATTCCTCGTCAAAAAGCTGTTCCTGCTACTAAGGAAAATATTATTAAATTCGAGAAGCAGCGTGCAGAATTTGTAAAAATTGAACAAGAAAAATTACAAGTAGCCGAAACGCGCGCAGCAGCTATTAATGACTTAATCTTAACCATACCTGTTAAATCAGCAGAAGAAGGGCGTTTATATGGTTCCATTGGCATTTCTGAATTAGTTCGAGCAGCAGAGACTGCAGGTGTTACGCTTGAAAAGAGTGAGATTCGCTTACCCAATGGTCCTTTACGCCAACTAGGCGAACATGAAGTGTCTGTGCAATTACATAGTGATGTTGTTGCAATATTGAAGGTCAATATTGTTGCAGAAGAATAACTCATTATTTATTTTAACTATTTTACTTTCATATTGATTAGCGCTGGCCAATCTAACAAGGATGTTGTATTTTGGGTGTTAAGTTCTATTATTTATAGAAATAAATAAACGCTTTAAGATTTTTGAAAAATACAAACTAACAACCGTACTATTTTTGTTAGTTTATGGTTTAGGCAATTCTTGCTATGCAAAAAACCGATCATCTTAAGTTACCTCCACATTCACTTGAAGCCGAACAATCGGTTTTGGGTGGCTTAATGCTGGACAATCAAGCATGGGATAGAGTGGCTGATAAGTTAAAAGAAAAAGACTTTTATCTTTTATCGCATCGTATCCTATTTCGTACTATCGTCAGTTTTGCCAATCATGGTAAACCTTTTGATGTTGTTACACTGACCGATGCCTTAAAAAGCACGAATGAATTAGTAGAAATTGGCGGTGATCTTTATTTATTTGAACTGGTACGTAATACGCCAAGTGCTGCGAATATTGCCGCCTATGCTGATATTGTCCGTGAGCGTTCTGTTTTACGGCAATTAATTGGCATTGCTTCTGAGATTACCGAAAATGCTTTTACGCCAGAAGGTCGTTCGATTACTGAATTGGTTGATGACGCAGAACGTAAAGTATTTCAGATTGCTGATCAAGGTGCGCGTGGTAGTGGCCCACTTAGAATTAGCGATTTTTTGGCCAAAGCGGTTGATAGAATCGATATCTTATTTCATTCTGATCAAGTTATTACCGGGCTTTCGACGGCTTATAAGGATTTAGATGAAATGACGTCGGGTTTGCAACCGGCTGATCTTGTCATAGTTGCAGGCCGCCCTTCCATGGGCAAGACTACATTTGCTATGAATATTGCAGAACATGCGGCTATCCAGGGTGATAAGCCGGTATTAATTTTTAGTATGGAAATGCCAGGTCAAGCATTAGCAATGCGAATGATGTCGTCATTAGGCCGAATTGATCAACATAAAATCCGTACAGGAAAATTAAATGATGAAGATTGGCCTCGAGTCACTTCCGCAGTGAGCATGTTATCAGAAGCAAAAATGTTTATTGATGATACACCGGCGTTAAGTCCTGGAGAGGTACGCGCGCGTGCCCGTAGAGTTGCAAAAGAACAAGGCACATTAGGTTTAATCGTTATTGATTATATACAATTAATGCAAGTACCTGGCTCTAAGGAAAATCGTACTACGGAAATATCTGAAATCTCGCGTGGATTAAAAGCCTTAGCTAAAGAATTGGATGTTCCTATTATTGCTTTGTCGCAATTAAACCGTAGTTTAGAACAACGAGCGGATAAAAGACCCGTGATGTCTGATTTACGGGACTCTGGCGCAATAGAACAAGATGCCGATTTGATTGTTTTTATTTATCGTGATGAAGTTTACAATGAAGCGAGTCCAGATAAAGGCAGTGCAGAAATTATTATTGCAAAGCAACGTAATGGACCAACGGGTAAAGTAAGATTAACCTTCTTAGGGAAATATACGCGTTTTGAGAATTTTGCCCCGCAGCGTTATCATGCTGAGAATTATGCATGAGCAGACCGTTTACTGTAGAGCTTGATTTAGCGGCATTACGTCATAATGTCCAAAGAATACGTGATATTGCTCCTCAATCCAAGATATTGGCCATGGTTAAGGCAAATGCTTATGGACATGGTTTAGTTTCTATTGCTAAGGCATTAACTGATGTCGAAGGTTTTGGTGTTTCTTGTTCAGAAGAAGCATTATATTTGCGTCAAGCAGGATTAACTCAACGAATAGTTTTAATGGAAGGTTTGTTTTCCAAGGATGAAATTTCCTTATTAACCGAGTATGAACTGGATACCGTTATTCATGATTGGAATCAGTTAAATTTGCTTAGTGAACATCCATTACCGCATCCCATTAATGTATGGTTGAAAATAAATACCGGGATGAATCGTTTAGGTTTTTTACCGGATGATTTTCCTAAGGTTTTACAAAAATTAGATTGTTGTCCTTGGCTAAAGATTATGTGTGTGATGACCCACTTTTCGAGCGCCGATAAGTCAGAAGATAGAACCACACAGTCTCAAATAAAATTATTTGAACACACTATCAAAAAATATTCATTTCCAACCAGCTTAGCTAATTCCGCAGCTATCTTAGCTCATCCTAAAGCCCATGCTGACTGGCTGCGTCCTGGATTAATGTTGTATGGAGTTTCACCTTTTGCAGATTCTTCAGCCGCGAAGTTTTCATTAAAGCCAGTTATGACTTTAAAGTCAGAAATTATTTCGATTCATGCATTAGAATCAGGTGATAGAGTAGGATATGGAGGAACTTGGATGGCTCCTAAACCACTACGCGTTGGCATTGTGGCAATAGGTTATGGAGATGGTTATCCCCATCGAGCTGAAAGCGGTACGCCTATTTTAGTGAATGACAAGCTTTGTGAATTGATAGGACAAGTATCTATGGATATGTTGACTGTGAA
The DNA here is from genome assembly GCA_039805785.1 of Pseudomonadota bacterium. Lineage (GTDB taxonomy): Bacteria > Pseudomonadota > Gammaproteobacteria > Diplorickettsiales > Diplorickettsiaceae > Aquirickettsiella. The sequence goes on from JBDLTN010000010.1 coordinate 9,485, forward strand.
TTTATCGAATCAACCGGATGCTAAGCTAGGTGATCCAGTCGTATTATGGGGAGCAGGCCTTCCTATCGAACAAGTAGCAGAAAGTACTTCATCCTTTCGTTTTGAATTATTATGTGGCATTAACCGAGGACAATTGGTCCGTACGCGCATTGAGGAAATAAATGATGCAAAATAAAATGATTAGAGGATTATGTATTTGGCTGTTTATTTTTAACTTAACCTCTTGTGCAAATCATTCAGTACAAACTCCTACAATTCCTTTAAATCCACAAATAGATAATAATCAGGATATTTTTATTGATCCTTCTATCGCTCGTTTTATGGGAAACGTTGATCATAGTAAGCTGCAAAATTTAGTGGCAACTGCACAAGCTAAAGAACTTATCAGTTGGACGAGCGATGCCACCGGAGCTCGCTTTGCTTTTACCAGTAAAGAAATTTTCGTCAATCCCGAAGGACAAGGCTGTAGAGATTATGAAATAACATTAATTCGGGGTTTCTTTGAGCATCCTTCGTTTAATTACACAGCGTGTCGAAATAATCAGGGAATATGGCGGGTTATTAGCCATTAATTTTATTTTTTCGCATTGACTGTTTGCCCCTCAACTCGCAATCTTCATGTATACTAATATACACCGGTGGTTGCTGCATACTCCCGGCCTTGCCAAAAATTCAGTGATAATCATTAATCATTAATCATTAATCTTTATTTTTTAGATCATAAAAAAATAGATTTCGTATGAAAAAGAAAATTTTATTTTTGTTGAAGTTTTTATTTATTATTTTTTATTTAATATCTCCAGTTACATTTGCTAGTGAAAATAATGTTGCAATTCAACGTTCTGAGTTATGGGTTGATTTGACTCACTCGAAAATACTTTATGCTAAAAATGATCAATTACGTTTAATCCCTGCATCAGTCACTAAACTTTTTATTGCCGCTAGTGCGTTAGCAAAGTGGGGCTCTAGATATACTTTTACTACACAAGTTTATGCCAGAGGAAACATTAAAGCCGGTGTATTAAATGGAGACTTAGTTTTTTATGGTTTAGGGGACCCCGAATTTACCAATGAAAAAATTTGGAGTTTGATTAATAATCTGCAACAAATAGGCTTAAAAAAGGTTACCGGAAATTTAATTGTTAATAGTTCTTATTTTGGGAAAATCATTCTAGATGATCCCGATCATCGATTAGCAAAATCACATAGTAAAGTTGCTTACAATGGTTTACCTTCTTCAATGGGTAGTGACTTTGGAAACATCGCGGTTTTTATTGCTCCCGGATCTAAAATTGGTGATGTGGCGATAGTTAAAGTGTTACCTTATCCTTTAGATAACATTTTACTTAAGGGAGCCGTGCGAACTGTTTCCGGAAAAAATAGTACGATTCAGCTCAGCCGTAATACTCAAAATGATCGCGAAATTTTAAGCATTTCCGGTACCTTGGGAGTGAAAAGTGAGCCAATAACGATTTATCGTTCTGTAGGTAATCCCAATTTAACAACGGCAAACCTATTCGTTGCTTTTCTGAAACATGCAGGCATCAGTTTGAATGGAAAAATTAAACTTGAGTCAACACCCTTATTAGAAACGGATAAATTATTAACACAATTAAACAGTGATCCACTCATTCACTCCCTACAAGATATGCTGTTTTATTCGAATAATTATATAGCGGATATGTTAATGTTGGATTTGTGGCGAGAAAGTCAATCAAAATCAACAACATCAATACAATTAAGTCAGGCAACCCAATTACTTTTTGATAACTATAAGCCTATGCTGGCCAGCACGCAGTTTATTACTGAGAATATTAATGATCTTCCTATCTTCAAAAATGCAAGTGGATTAACCCCTTTAAATCGAATATCGGCGAAGGATCTTATTATTCTCTTAGCAGGAATGGCTAAAAATAAACGTGATTTTCCTTTTTACTATGGAAGTTTAGTGATGCCAGGCCAACAAACGGTTTGGCGAGGAATGATTACCGCTCAACATCCTTGGATGGAATACTCAAATTTTAAAACCGGTCATATTAGTGTGCCAAGATCTGTGTATACCATAGCAGGTTATTTCAGCTTGCAAAATGGCGATTTAGGTGCGTTTGCAGTACTATTCAATGCACCGCCGTCAATGGATAAAAATGGAAATGTTTTTAAGCAACTTATTCAACATTTAGATCACGAATTCCAAACGCTTCGCACTTAACTTTGGCTGTATTGTCGCATAACTCATAACTCTTATGTAGCTGAAGCATTTAATCAGCATAATAAATTTGTTTTTCAGTTATCACTGCATTTAAAGGAACGTCCCAGTTTTTTTCTGTAAAAACGGCTAGTTTTTGCCATTCGTAAGCAAGCCCAAGTAGAAAAGGGCGAGCAGGTCTCGGCGATTTGAGTAAAAAAGCAAAACTTCGATCATAAAAACCAGCACCCATTCCTAAACGTTGGCCTTTTTCGGTAAAGCCTAAGAGAGGAACTAATACTAAATCGAGATCGTTAAGGGCAATGCAGGTATTTAAGGAGAGTGATGGTTCAGGAATGTTAAATCGATTTTTTTTTAACAAGGTATCTGCTTGATAAGCACAAAATATTAATTGTTGTCCTTGCAAAACAGGCAAATAACACATTTTTTTCTTTTGCCAAGCATTATGGAGGAGTGCGGATGGATCAATTTCATGCTGAATAGCTTTATAGCTGGCAATCGTTTGACTGTCTAAAAAAATAGGATGTTGACTTAGTTGTTTATTAACAATAGCGGAAGCTGTTTTTTGCTCACTTAAACTCACGTTGGTTCGATGTTCTTGTAATTTTTTGCGGGTTAATTGGCGAGTGTCCATAGCTGTCACACTAGAAGTAAGAATATCTGACTCAGTTCTGTTTCCTGATCCAGGGATGCAGGTGGGATGTAGTATATCTACTTTAGGCTTCTTGCTAGATTACAAGCATGCACACCGTAAATAAATCATTTATCCCTAACTTTATAAAAGTATCGATCGAAAAACTATCGACTGAGTCAGATACGTGATTAGTATAATCCATTTTTAAGGTTTACGTTTATCTTTTGAAGGAAAATTTAAAAATGTGCTTTTAAGCCAAAAACAGCGATGAATAGAAAATAACCTATTTAATCAGATGATTAAGCAAATTTTATTTATTCAGATTGGCTTGCTGTATTAACCTAGCTTAGAATGGTAAACTATATACGAACTTACTTTTTTTACAGAGTACGCCCATGCAAACTCAGGCTAAATCTCCCGCTTTCGATGACTTTTACCACCTCCTGACTGAAGCTGAAGTGGCTACTTCTCCAGCAGAAATACATGGTATGTTATGTGGTTTTGTTTGTGTAGGCCCAAAACTTAACGGTGGTTTTCTAATCGATATTTTATTGAAGCGTCTTGGAACTCGACCACCCCTTATGTTGGGATCCCAAGGTGCCGTTGTTAGTTTGTATGATGCTGCTTGTCGTCAATTAAGTGGATTACAGACTTTTCAATTACTATTACCTGATGAGCAGCATGAGCTAGAAGAGCGTGCTGAAGCATTGAGTCTGTGGTGTGAAGGGTTTTTATATGGCTTAGGCTTGGGCGGAAGCTCTATAGAAGATGAAACACCTGATGTTATACATGAAGCATTGTATTGTATTGCTGAGATTGCCAAACTTGAAATTATCCATTTAGAAGTGACTGAGTTGGATAAATTGGCTTACGATGAGGCAATCGAGTTTATTACGCATGCTATTCCTTTGATTTACGAAGAGTTAATTCGGTATTCAGTAGAAGGAAGTACAGGTTCAATGTACCTTCATTAAGCCAGCTACTGAATTATCTATGTTTAAGCTTTCCGAATTACAGCATCGGCGCCAGCAATTATTATCCCAAATAAAGAATGATGAATTAATTGTCTTAATAGCAGCGCCCGAATATCTACGTAATGGCGATGTGTTCTATCCTTATCGTCAAAACAGTGATTTTTACTATTTAACCGCATTTCCTGAGCCCGAAGCAGTTGCTTTACTCATACCTGATAGTAAAAAAGGAAAATTTATATTATTTAATCGTGCAGGCGACCCAAAAGTTGCTATTTGGAGTGGTGAACGTATTGGTCAAATAAGAGCTAAGGAAGAATATGGCGCTGACGCAGCCTATCCTATTGATCAGCTTGAAGCTAAATTAACTGAATATGTAGCGAATATTCGTACTTGTTATCATCTTGCCGATGAAACTATTAACAAACCTATTTTAGCACGAATTAATAACATATTAGCGCATCTAAAAAATAAGCCGGTCGAATCGGCTAAAAAATTAACCGATAGTGTCCATGAGATGCGGCTTAGAAAAGGTCCACTGGAATTAGATTGCATACGCCAAGCAGCGTATATTTCTGGTAAGGCGCATCTGCGAGCAATGCGTGCCTGTCGGCCTGGTTTATATGAATATCAATTAGAAGCTGAATTAATGTATGAATTTTATAGACAAGGCAGTCAAGCCTTGGCCTATCCCAATATTATCGCGAGTGGATCGAATAGCTGTATTTTACATTATACGGAGAATCGTGCGCAGTTAAAATCGGGTGATTTAGTATTAATCGATGCAGGGTGTGAATACAACAACTATGCTTCAGATATTACACGAACCTTTCCAGTTAATGGTCGTTTTAATCAAGAGCAAAAGGCTATTTATCAGATTGTGTTAACAACACAACAAGCCATTATAGATTTGATAAAGCCAGGTGTGATATGGGATCAATTACAGAAGACCTGTGTGGAATTTATAACACAAGGTTTAGTTGATTTGGGTTTACTAAAAGGGAATCTCCAGGATCTGATTCAGCAGAAGCATTATCAAAGGTTTTATATGCATGGCTGTAGTCATTGGTTAGGTCTTGATGTTCATGACGCAGGTAACTATAAAATAGAAAAAAAATGGCGAGGTTTAGAGCCGGATATGGTTTTCACCGTTGAGCCCGGTATTTATATCAGACCGGCAGCGGATATTGATGAAAAATGGTGGAATATTGGTATCCGGATTGAAGATGATGTGCGAGTGACCTCTGAAGCGTGTGAAGTGTTGTCATCACAAACGCCCAAAGCACTTGCTGATATTGAAAACATAATGCGAACTTCTTCATGATGCAAGATTACGATATTCTCATCGTGGGTGCTGGAGTTGTCGGAACTAGTCTGGCATTAGCTTTGTCAGATTTACCTTTGCGGATCGCATTGATTGAGCAATCCCATCTTAGAACACTGGATACCCCCTTAGCTTTAGAAAGCAAGCCTATCGCTTTGAATCTCGCAAGTTTGCGGATTTTACAGACATTATCTCTATGGCCTGCTTTAGAAGCTTATGCTAATCCAATTAAATCGGTATATATTTCAAAACAGGCTTGTTTTACGCAGTCGAGAATTCACGCAAAAGCATTGGGTGTTTCGCAGTTAGGTGCTGTTATTCCTGCTGCACATTTGGGGCAGCAATTAACTAAAGCTTTGCTGCAGGTCGTCGCAGATAAGAGCGAGCAAGGATGTTTAGATCTCTATAATCCTGCGAGCTGTGAGTCAATAGAGCAGCTTGGAGATACTTGGCAGGTAGTGGTGGATAATCATCAGGAAGAAAAAAAAATTATTTATCCTCGTTTAATTATTGGCGCAGATGGTACGCATTCTACGGTGCGTAAATTACTAAATATTGGTTTAAAAACTAAACCTACCTCGGAAGTGGCGTTAACAACCTTGATTGATATAAGCAATCACCATCAAGATATCGCTTATCAGCGTTTCACTAAGCAAGGAATTATTGCTTGCTTGCCCTTACGCGATAATAAAATAGGTTTGGTGTGGACATCAGATCAACAAACGATAGAAACATTGCAGAATTTAACAGAGTTGGATTTTTTGGAGAATTTACAGTGTCATTTTTCTTATCGTTTTGGTAAGTTATTACATTATACTAAGCCTCAGGTTTATCCTTTAAAAAGTTGTGTTGCTAAAATCCAAGCGCAAGCGGGTTTAATTTTACTGGGCAATGCTGCCCATACTTTACTACCTATTGCCGCTCAAGGATTAAATTTAGGTTTACAAGATATGGCTGAATGTGTGGATTTGATTGGAAAAGCTTTAGAGCGGCAACAAGATCTTGGCGATGCACGTCTGGCTCAATCCTACCTTAGATCACGCTTGACCGCACAGCGGCAAATCATCGGTTTTACTGAGCAATTAGCAATGCAAACCCGATTCGGCCCGTTGACTTTCATTTACAATAATGGTCTATTAGCAATGGAATTATTCTCTCCCTGCAAAACAAATTTATCACGCCGTTTAATGGGAATTCATGGTCGACTTCCTCGTTTAGTTCGCGGCTTAACTTTACAATAAGAAGAATATTAGTATGCCAAAATTTAGATCTATTACCGATAAAAATGCTAAGGTTCTTTACCTGGAAACGAATGCTTTAGGTTCGGCTTTATTAACCACGGCTAAATTAAATAAAGGCACGGCATTTACCGAAACCGAGCGGCAACAATTCAAATTACTCGGTAAATTACCCTATAGTATTGAAAGTTTACAGCAACAAGAAATGCGTGCTTATCAGCAATTTTTAAAAAAAGAAAATAATTTGGAAAAACATCTTTATTTACGTAATTTGCATAACACCAATGAAGTATTGTTTTATAAATTAGTTAGCCAACATTTAACTGAAATGTTACCTATTTTGTATACACCGACCGTTGGCAAAGCGGTTGAACAATTTAGTCAGGAGTTTCAACAACCGCGTGGTTTGTATCTTAGCTATCCTGATAAAGAACGCATTGATGATATTTTGGAAAATCGTTTGAATCCCGAAGTGGATATTATTGTTATGACCGATGGCGAAGGGGTACTAGGTATTGGTGACCAAGGCATTGGCGGCATGGATATTTGTATTGCAAAATTGATGGTTTATGTGTTGTGTGCAGGAGTTAATCCCAATCGTTTATTACCACTACAAATCGATGTCGGAACTAACAATGAACAATTGTTAAATGATCCCATGTATTTAGGTTGGCGTCATCCTCGGTTAGTGGGTGAAAAATATGATGAGATGATTGAAACAGTTGTCTCTGCAATTCGCAGAAAATTACCTCGAGCCTATTTACACTGGGAAGATTTTGGTCGAGAAAATGCCCGACGTAATTTAGAGCGATATCATCATCAAATGTGCACGTTTAACGATGATATGCAAGGAACGGGGGCTGTGACCTTAGTGGCGCTGCTTTCGGCGCTTAAGCGGACCAAAGTTCCTTTAACAGAACAGCGCGTCGTTATCGTTGGCGCTGGGACTGCAGGAACGGGAATTGCGGATCAACTCTGTGCTGGAATGATACGCGAAGGATTATCTGAACAAGAAGCTTTATCACGGTTTTATTTGGTGGGCAGACATGGTTTGATCCATGATGCCATGGCGAATCTGACGGCTTTTCAAAAGCCCTATGCCCAACGTCTGCAGGATGAATCGATGACTACATTGCAGTTATATGATGTGGTGCAAAGGTTTAAACCTACCGTATTAATCGGTTGTTCGGGTCAAGGTGGGATTTTTACGGAAGCGATTGTTAAAACCATGGCAGCGCAGGTTGAATATCCTATAATTTTTCCTTTATCCAATCCCACTGAAAAATCGGAGGCAACGCCGGATGATTTATTAAATTGGACTGAGGGACGTGCACTGATTGCTACAGGTAGTCCTTTTGGTCAAGTTGACTTTAAAGGTGAAAAGATTCCTATTGCGCAATGTAATAATGCACTTATTTATCCCGGTATAGGCTTGGGTGTGTTGATAGCTCAAGCGACGCGTTTGAGTAAATCTATGCTTTGGGAAGCCTGTAAAGCACTAAGTAGTTTTGCTAATATTACCCCAGATACAAAAAAAGCCTTGTTACCGAATTTTGAAGATGTACAAGCGATTAGTCGCTGTATTGCCTTAGCAGTGGCGACTCAAGCACGTCGTGAAGGGCTAGCAAAAGTGAATGAGTCCGTTAATTTAGCCGAGGAGATTGAACGTCAATTTTGGTACCCGGAGTATGTTAACTATCACTATTCGCCGACATTATGAGTTTAGCAGAAGAATCAGGCACTGATTTTGATATCGTTATTGTGGGCGCGGGTATTGTTGGTTTAACACTGGCCAGTCATTTACAGGATCAAGGTTTAAGAATCGCTATCATTAATAAGGATGCTTTTCGGATTGAAAAGGGTGCTACCTGCAATCTCCGTGTGTTAGCGCTTACCTTAGCTTCGCAACAGTCGCTGGACCAGCTCAATGTTTGGCAGCGACTCGATTCTAAAGAATATGCTCCTTTTGTTGGTATGCAGGTATGGGAATCTCAACAAACGGCTAATCTTTTTTTTGATAGTGCCGATACTGGCGTGGCTTGCTTAGGTTATATCATCAAAAATTCTGATTTAGAACACGGATTATATGCCCAAGCCAAAACTGATAAAGAACTGACATGGTATGCTCCAAATACCTTAATTAAATTGCAGATAGATCAAAATCAAGCGTTATTAACCTTAGATTCTGGCATAGAATTAACTACAAATTTAGTGGTAGGTGCAGATGGTGCACAGTCTCAAGTTCGACAATTAGCAGACATACAAATTAAGTCGACCGATTATGCCCAATGTGCTCTGATTGCCACAGTAGAAACTGAATTAACGCATAAACAGATTGCAAGCCAAATTTTCTTACCTAATGGACCTTTGGCTTTTTTACCTTTAAAAAATCCACATCATTGTTCGATTGTTTGGTCGAATATTCCTGCAGAAGTGAAACGTTTACTGTCTATAGATGATGAATCTTTTTGCAAAGAATTAACCGCTGCATTCGAACAGCGTTTAGGTAAAGTAGTTTCGACGAGTTCTCGTTTAAGTTATCCCTTAAAAATTCAAGAAGCGGAGCAATATATAAAATTAGGTATTGCATTAATCGGCGATGCAGCGCATACCATTCATCCCTTGGCTGGCCAAGGCGCTAATTTAGGTATCGCTGATGCTCAATGTTTAGCTAAAGTTATTCTAGAAGCGAAACAAAAACACCGATCGATATCGGCTTTTTATACCTTACGACGTTATGAGCGAGAAAGACGTTTTTATAATCGGATCATGATGGGCGGTGTGGATGGCATTAAACATTTATTTGCAAGTAGTCATCCACTTATTCAACGAACCCGTCAGTTTGGATTAGGTATGCTTAATAATATTTCAGGTTTAAAAAATGTTATCGCACGTTATGCGATGGGAAATCTTAATGTTTAACCTTCATATGTCGGAGGTTTAAAGCTTAATGATTGATTATACTCATTGTCAGAATCAAGTTTATTGAATTCCTCACGAATAGTTTTTAAATGATTTTGTAGCTGTTCAGTAAAATTATCTTTAAAAAATTTTGTTTTATAAGACGAATTACCAATTAATTTTTCAATAGAGATAAATTTAGTATTAATATTTCCTAGTAAAACAATTAATTTCGAGAATTCATGATCATGGGGAAAAGAATTAAATAGGCCTAATATTTTTTGCGTTTGAGCTTTGAATTCAGGTATATGTAACTCCTGTAGCTTTTTTAATAATTTTTCATGAGAATAAGGTTGTGAAATAAATTCACTTATTTCTGCCTCAATCATTGAGGCTATTTTTAGAATTATTTTTAAATCTCGAGTTGTTGGCATAGGATTGGCGGTTAAAGTGCTATTATTCTGTTGAGAAAGTATAGGCTTTGTATATTAAGAAAGACTTAAAAGGGAGCAAAAAATGGCTCAAAATGCTAAAAATTCTGCATTTATCATCCTGGATCGAGATGGAGTGATTAATTTTGAGTCCAAGGACTATATTAAGACTCCTGAAGAATGGTTACCAATCCCTGGTAGTTTAGAAGCCATTGGCTTACTAACTCAGGCTGGCTATACCATCGCGGTAGCGACCAATCAATCAGGCGTCGGTCGCGGGTTTTATACCCAGGCTGATTTAGCGCTTATCCATCAAAAGATGCTGGATAGTGTAAAGGCGTTCGGAGGTTGCATTGATAAGGTGTTTTATTGCCCGCATTTGCCAGAAGATCATTGTAGTTGTCGTAAACCGGGGGTTGGTTTATTTGAACAAATTGCTGATTATTATCAACTTGATTTAAAAGGTATTTTTGCGATTGGCGATTCTTTACGCGATATTAAAGCCGCTTTGCAAGTGGGCTGCGAGCCCATCTTAGTTTTAACTGGTAATGGCGAACAAACACTATTAAATAACCGTGAATTAGCCGATGAGATTCCGGTTTTTCCCGATTTATTAACTGCCGTAAAGAAATTACTATTGGAAGAACAGCATGTCTAAGCCAAAACGCATCTATAGTTGTCAATCCTGTGGCGGGCAGTTTTTGCAGTGGTCGGGTCAATGCGGTGAGTGCCAAGCCTGGAATAGTTTATTAGAAGAAAGCTCATCACCCACATCACGCTCACTACCGCGTGTGAATGGTTACGCTGCAGCTGATGCTAAAATAACCGATTTAAATAGCATATGCTTTAGTGAAATAGAGCGATTTTCTTCAAGAATAAAAGAATTAGATAGAGTTTTAGGTGGAGGGATAGTTCCAGGCTCAGTAATACTCATGGGCGGGGATCCAGGTATAGGTAAGTCTACTTTATTATTACAAAGTCTTTGCCAATTGAGCGAGCAACATTCTGTGCTTTATATCACGGGAGAAGAATCACTGCAGCAGGTGGCCTTACGTGCTCAACGTTTAGAACTACCACAAAAGAACATTCGGCTGCTGACAGAAACTCGAATTGAAAGTATTTTAACCCATGCCTTGCAAGAAAAGCCCCAAGTTTTGGTGATTGATTCAATACAAACCATGCATACCGATTTACTTCAATCGGCGCCGGGGGCGGTTGGGCAAGTGCGTGAAAGCGCCATGCAATTAACGCGCCTAGCCAAACAAACTGGTTTAGCTCTATTTTTAGTGGGTCATGTGACCAAAGATGGCACACTGGCAGGTCCTCGTGTTTTAGAGCATATGGTCGATACGGTTTTATATTTTGAAGGAGAAGCGGATAGTCGGCATCGTTTGATACGATCGGTTAAAAATCGTTTTGGTGCAGTTAACGAATTAGGTGTGTTTGTCATGACTGAGAAAGGTCTGCGTGAGGTGAGCAACCCTTCAGCCATGCTCTTATCCCGATCCGGCTTAACCGTTTCTGGCAGTTTAGTAACGGCGACTTGGCAGGGCAGTCGTCCTTTGTTGGTTGAAGTTCAAGCCTTGGTGGATAATAGTCATTTAGGCAATCCACGTAGAGTAACGGTTGGCTTAGAAAGTAATCGTCTTGCCATGTTGTTAGCCATCTTGCATCGACATGCCGGTATTATGACCTATGATCAAGATGTATTTATAAATGTGGTGGGAGGTGTGCGTTTATTGGAAACTAGCGCAGATTTACCGGTTTTATTAGCGGTGTTATCGAGTTTACGCAATAAACCCTTTCCCGAAGATTGTTTGGTGTTTGGTGAAGTCGGTTTATCTGGAGAAATCCGTCCCGTGCCGAATGGTCAAGAACGATTGCGCGATGCCGCTAAACATGGCTTTAAATCAGCAATTATCCCTAAGGCAAATATGAGTAAACAAAAAATGGACGGTATAAACGTCTTTCCTGTTGCTCAATTGTCAGAAGCCTTAGATACTGCACGTCAGATTGGTATACTTGAAAATATAACCTAAACTATAAAAATAAGAATAATTTATTATATTATTCCATGGTTAGAGACCAAGTAAATTAAAAATAATAAAAAATAATAGTTGGATAAAGTTGTATGAAAATTTTATTATTGGGTAATAGTCTGAATACTATGATCCAATTTCGTTGGGATATTATAAAATATTTAGCGAATAGCCATAAAATTTATATCGTCTGTCCTTTAGATAAAGAAAATTATGAATTAAACTACCAGCATAGGAATGTTTTTTTCTTTAATATTACCTTTTGTCGATCCATCAATGTTTTTAAAGATGTTGTTACTCTCATTCAGTTTGCAAGAATTATAAAAAAAATTAATCCCGAT